>DATLHW010000266.1:0-2447 GCA_035539675.1 Burkholderiales bacterium
TTACGCCACGCTGGAGGGCTTCGTCGCCGCCAAGTTGCTGACCGAAGGGCTGCGGCGCACCGGGCCCAATCCTACCCGAACCAAACTAATGAATGCGTTGGAAGGCCTGCGGAATTATGATCTCGGCGGCGTAACAGTGGACTATTCGCCAACCGATCGCTCGGGAACAAATTTCGTGGAGCTCACGGTGCTGAATAAAGAATGCAAGATCGTGCGTTAGACGAAATGATAACCTCGCTTGTTGCGCCATTTACTAAATCTTCTCCGCGAAGCTATCAAAAGGCATTACGTATCGATGAGCAGCAAGCTCTGCCTTAAACCCATCGCATTGTCCAATCGATACGAGTTCCTCCCGAATTGCGTATAAAAGCAAATCTTCCGTACGAAGAATCCGGCCCTCGCCCAGCAATTCAATAGCTTTACGCCGAAATCGCTTGCGCTCGTCCGAGGCAATGTAAACACCATTTGTTGCAGCAGCTGCTAAGCAGGCCGCTTCTCCATTACCCATCACTTCGCGAAGCTCAGCAAACAGCGCTAGCGCCTCCAACGAGTCAATGGCCAGCGTTTCCAGGTGCCCTGATGCAATCGCCGTTTCCACCGCAGCAAACTGATCAGGATCAGTAATCTCCCGAAGAACCTCAAAGGGAATCCTAAAGCGATACGGCTTTAGCCTACCTAGCAAATCCAGCCGTCCAATATAGTAAAAGTTGATCAGCACATTGGCGTCGGTGATTACCACCACAATCGAAGATACCATCAGGGAATACGACTCACTTTTGATTATTCAAGTCCCGCCGACACTAACACAACCGCTATGCCATCCCTTTTTATCCCCACCATCTCCGCGAGTTCAAAAAACTTACTACGCGTAATCTCCTCTCGCCGGTAGGTTTCCAGCGCAAGCCCTAAAAAGCGGCGGCGAAAATCATCACGATCCTCCTTTGCTTCGGTTGGTTCGCCAGCACTCAGGAAATCGGCGAGGGCTTTACCGTTACCCGTCCTCTCTTTATCCAACAAGCGCTGCAATTCAGTCTCGTCAATAAGCTTTAGATTCCTCAGCCGATAAATAATAGAGACGCGGCTAACATTGAAATGATGTGAAAGCAGCACCACATCGTAAAGCTGAATGTCCTGACTTCCCGGAACAGCGCGTTGCTCCACCTGAACAACATCGGCCTCGTCGAAGAGCGCCACCTGCGAACGACTAGCGCCACCCTTCCCTATCGCTTGCACAAACTGGAGGATTCCTTCGGTGGGCGCCAAAAATTCCGCGGCAAATGCATTAGCGCGCACCTCAAGAAGGTCCCCCCGGTTCTCAACCCGGCTAAGAGCTCCGAAGCGGTCACGGTCGATCAAGACATGGGCGTACTCATGCGCAAGCGAAAAGCGGCGGCGCAAAACAGCATGATCGCAATTGATGACTACAAACATTCCGATCTTATTATCTGAAAGCGTCAGACCGGAGATGTTGTCCGGGAGACTTACCAGCCCCGTACGAACGCCTTGCGATTCCAAAAGTTCCGCCAAATCCCCGATCGGAGAAACGCCCAACCCAAGCCTCTGCCGCTCTTCATTCGCGACCTTCTGGCCTTGCTGAATCGCGTCCCAGCGCGAGCGCGGGGTCGGCATTTCATAGGCTGCGGCCAGAAGCTGAGCGCGATCAATTCCAAGCAAGTGCTCAAGGTTCGTTACTTCGCGACCCAAAGCCAAACTGTCCTGCAAAGCGCGCAGGAGTTCCGCCTGATTCGCCAACTGCGCGTCTGAACGAAATAGCGCGGCCAGCGCATCTTGCTCGACAAACGCCTCTTCAAAGAAAGCCTTAATGTCACGACCGACGGCGTAAGCGATACGGTCCAACTCAAGGCTGGTTACCGAACGTCCACCTGCCTCGATTTGGTTGATAGCCATACGGGACAGTCCAGTGATATCGCCAAGTTGCTCCTGGGTAAGACCGCAAGTTTCCCTGGCGGAGCGTATGCGGCGTCCGAGCTCTTCTCTCGTGAGAGGCATAAAAGCTCCATAATTTCGTAAGAATGTATTCCAATGCATGATACAAAACAATGCATTTCTTGGCAATATTTGTTTCAATTGATAGAATTTCACTCACAACTGTAGACAAACGCTTTTTAACAAACCATTTTCAAACATAAGGCCAAGCGCATTCCCGCCACTATTTATTAGCCAGCGTTATCAGGAGCGAAGAGATGAAGGTGAATAAGCCGCCCAGTGAACTGCAATTCAGCACTCACGCCGATCGGCTGTTTGTGGAGTCGAACAAACAGGCCTTGCGTGGAAGCCATGGATTGCCAACTGAGCCGAGCGAATGGAATGCCGCGCCTCAAAACGCTTGGTCTGCTTGGGATGAAGTGTCATGCGTGGTTGTTTTGGGAGAGCCCGGTAGCGGCAAGTCTCGGGAGTTCTTGCATCAGCACGAGATTTTGAAAAAG
>DATLHW010000267.1:0-17975 GCA_035539675.1 Burkholderiales bacterium
CAGGCAAGAAGTGCATTTCAACTTTAATGACGCCATCGCCTTGACATGCCTCGCAACGCCCGCCTTTTACGTTAAAGGAGAACCGACCAGGCTCATATCCGCGTTCGCGTGATTGCGGCACGCCCGCAAATAACTCGCGAATGGGTGTAAATAGGCCGGTATAAGTCGCAGGATTCGAGCGCGGCGTTCGGCCGATCGGACTCTGATCGACATTAATGACTTTGTCGAAAAATTCGATGCCTTCAACGCTTTCGTACGGGGCGGGTTCCTCCGAGCTGCCGTACAGATGACGAGCAAGCACATTGTGAAGCGTGTCGTTGATAAGCGTCGATTTGCCGGAGCCGGAAACGCCGGTAATGCAAACAAACAATCCAACAGGTAGAGTCAGCTCAACATTCTTGAGGTTATTGCCCGTGGCGCCGATAAGCCGGAGTACGCGATCGGCATCCATCGTCGCTCGCGTATTGGGCAAATTGATTTCTTCTCTTCCGGACAGGTATTTGCCCGTAAGCGACGTGGGATGTTTTGTGATTTGCAGTGGCGTGCCTTCAGCGATGATATGGCCGCCATGCACGCCGGCGCCCGGACCAATATCGATAACGTGATCGGCGCAGCGGATTGCGTCTTCGTCGTGTTCGACGACAATCACGGAGTTGCCTAAATCGCGAAGTCTTTTTAGCGTTCCCAGAAGACGATCGTTATCGCGCTGATGCAAACCAATGGAGGGCTCATCCAATACATACATCACGCCGGTTAAGCCGGAGCCTATCTGACTGGCGAGGCGTATGCGCTGTGCTTCGCCGCCGGACAACGTATCGGCGGATCGCTCCAATTGCAGGTAATCGAGCCCCACGTTATTAAGGAACTGTAGCCGACTGGCGATTTCCTTTACGATCTTCTCAGCAATAGCCTGTTTCTGGCCGGAGAGCGTCAAGTTCTCGAATAGGTTTTGCGCATCTTTCAGCGGCAGCGCGCTTACTTCGAAGATTGCCTTGTCGGCGACCTTAATATGTCTGGCCTCCAAACGTAACCGCGTGCCTTGGCATTCCGGGCATGACTTATTGTTTAGAAACTTGGCTAGCTCCTCGCGCACCATGACTGAATCGGTTTCTCGATAACGCCGCTCCAGATTATGGACAATGCCTTCGAAGGGATGTTCGCGTAGCACTGTCCGGCCTTTCTCCGCTGGATACTGAAACGCGACGGACTCTTTGCCGCTACCAAACAGTAGGACGTCCTGAATCTTTTCCGGCAACGACTCGAATGGTGCGTCCAAATCAAACTTGAAGTGCGCGGCCAAGCTCGTGAGCATCTGGAAATAAAACTGGTTGCGTCGATCCCAACCTTTTACCGCGCCGCCAGCAAGCGATAGGTTCGGAAACGCGACTACTCGCTTTGGGTCAAAGAACGAGATGTTGCCCAGCCCGTCGCAACGTTGACAGGCGCCCATCGGGTTGTTGAAGGAGAAGAGTCGCGGCTCCAGTTCTGGCAGCGAGTAACCGCAGGTCGGACAGGCAAACTTCGCTGAAAAAGTGTGTTCCTTAGTCGAATCCATTTCCACCGCGATCGCCCGACCATCGGAATGTCGCAATGCTGTTTCGAAGGATTCCGCAAGCCTCTGCTTAATGTCTGCTTTAACTTTGACGCGGTCAATGACGACTTCAATGGTGTGTTTTTTGTTTTTATCGAGTTTTGGAATGGCGTCGATTTCATAGACCTTGCCGTCTATGCGGAGTCGAACAAATCCTTGCGCGCGCAGTTCGTCGAATAAATCGAGCTGTTCGCCCTTTCGGCCAACGACGAGCGGCGAGAGAACCATTAAACGTGTGTCTTCCGGCAACGCCAACACATGATCGACCATCTGGGCCACGCTTTGCGCTTGCAGCAAAATGGCGTGCTCGGGGCAGTAAGGATCGCCGGCTCGCGCATACAAGAGGCGCAAATAATCATGAATCTCCGTCACCGTTCCAACGGTGGACCGAGGGTTATGGCTGGTGGCTTTTTGCTCGATGGAAATTGCTGGGGATAACCCTTCGATCAGATCCACATCCGGCTTTTCCATCAATTGCAGGAATTGCCGCGCATACGCTGAAAGAGACTCCACGTACCGCCGCTGACCTTCGGCATATAACGTGTCGAAAGCAAGCGATGATTTACCGGAGCCGGATAATCCGGTGATGACAATCAACTTGTTACGAGGTATGTCGAGATTGATGTTTTTGAGGTTGTGTGTGCGAGCGCCACGAACTTTGATGTATTCCATAGAGCAACTTAGAGAGCGTCTTTCGTAGACGCCTCGATTGGATCTGTTCGCAAACTGATATCGAGACGCCCTGATCGTTTCATCGAGGGAAGGAAAAGCAATCTGCTAATATACGCGACTTGTCAGTCGTTTCACATTCCCTGAATGAATCACAATCAAATGTCCGCGCTGGAAAGGCGCTCCACCGTTGGCCTGTCCGGTATTTTTGCGTTGCGCATGTTGGGCATGTTCATCATATTGCCGGTGTTTTCTCTTTATGCCGCACAGTTGCCGGGCGGTCAGAGCCACACATTAATTGGCGTTGCGCTTGGCGCATACGGGATAACCCAGGCTATTCTGCAGATTCCGTTTGGCTGGGCTTCAGATCGCTACGGCCGGAAGCGAATGCTGTATTGGGGATTGGGTATTTTCGCGCTCGGCAGTTTCATCGCGGCCGGCGCCCATGACATTTGGTGGGTGATTATCGGACGTGTTGTGCAGGGAGCGGGAGCCGTTTCGGGCGTGGTGATAGCCATGACTGCTGATCTGACGCGCGATGAACATCGTACTAAGGCCATGGCGATAATTGGGATGACTATCGGCGTCACCTTTGCGCTTTCGCTGGTGGTTTCATCTTGGTTGGCGGGTCTCGTTGGAATTCCCGGCATTTTTGCATTGACGGGATTTTTGGCCTTGGCGGCCATGCTTATCGTTTACGGAGTAATTCCCACCCCTCAAGCAAGTCGTGCTCGAGTTGCTGCGGGAAGTGAATTTCTGGCGGTGTTGCGTAACCCCGAGCTAGTCCGCTTGAATCTCGGCATTTTTGTCTTGCACGGCGTGCTTATGGCGCTGTTCGTGGTCGTGCCGTTTGCGTTGCGTAATACCGGGCTGGCGTCCGAACATCATTGGCATGTGTATCTACCGGTTATGTTCGGGGCCTTCGTGTTGATGGCCCCGGCGATAATTTTTGGTGAAATGAAAATCGGCGCCAAGCCGATGCTGGTCTCGTCAATCGCTGTGTTGTTGATTGCTCAAGTATTGCTTGGATTTGCGCAACAGAATTTCTGGGGATTGGTCGTTGCTCTAACGGTCTTCTTCATCGCTTTTAATGTTTTGGAGGCGAGTTTGCCGTCCATGGTTTCGCGGGTTGCTCCCGCAGGAACAAAAGGCACGGCTACCGGCGTCTATAGCAGCTCCCAATTCCTAGGTCTCGCCGTTGGCGCCGTCACTGGCGGGGCCGTGTCTCAACATTTTGGTGGCGCCTCGGTATTTATGTTTACCGGCGCGGCGACGTTGCTATGGCTCGTGGTTGCTTTAGGCATGAGGCCATTGCTTGCTGTACGAGTGACAACTTATGCGTTGCCTGAATTGCCCGATCAGAAAGCACAGCAGTTGGCCGATGCCCTGGGGGATCTTCCTGGTGTTCGAGAGGCAGTGGTGCTGGCGAAGGATCGCGTTGCTCATCTCAAGGTTGAAAAAAGCGGCTTTGATGAACCGGCGGTCTTGCGGTTAATTTCCGCACTTCGCGAAGGTTAGTCAGGTCTCGATATTGGAGTGCCTGCCATGCAGGCGTAAACTTACTTAACGTTGTAATTTATTTAGGGCTGCAGCCCCTGGAGATAGAAATATGGCATCTGTAAACAAAGTGATTCTGGTTGGTAATCTTGGTCGTGACCCGGAAGTGCGCTACATGCCAGATGGTGGCGCGATTACGAATGTGTCTATCGCGACAACCGATACCTGGAAAGATAAGAGCGGCGAAAAACAGGAAAAAACTGAGTGGCATCGAGTTGTGTTTTATTCCAGGCTTGCTGAGATCGCTGGCGAATATCTGAAGAAGGGTAGTCAAGTCTACGTCGAGGGGCGCTTGCAGACCCGTAAATGGCAGGACAAGGATGGAGTGGAAAAGTATACGACCGAGATAGTCGCGGATCGTATGCAAATGCTGGGCGGCCGTTCCGGTATGGGTATGAGCGAAAGCGGCGAGCGCTCTTCATCAAATCGCGGTGGTGATTCGGCGCCTTCCGGTGGTGGCTCATCCGCTTCCAACGCAGGCAAGAGCGGCGGGCGGTTTGACGATTTCGAGGATGACATTCCGTTCTAGAACAAGCGTTTTGAAAATGCTGGAAACGGCCTCTTGATTTTTTCGCGGTCGACCTCATAAACGGCTAATAATCAGCCCGTTAAGGGTATAATCGAACGCAATTGACGAATGTAGGGAGGCCGCCATGCCCATATATGCTTATCGCTGTTCCAAGTGTGGTTTTGAGAAAGAGTATTTGCAGAAGTTGTCAGATCCACTGTTAACCGTTTGCCCTGAATGCGGTGAATCCAGCTTCTCCAAGCTGCTTACGGCGGCTGGTTTTCAATTAAAGGGTAGTGGGTGGTACGCCACGGATTTTAAGGGTGGCAAGAGTAGCGCCAAGCCTGCGGAGAGTCCTGACTCTGGCAAATCGGACGCAGGCAAGAGCGACAAACCGACCACGGAGTCGGCCGCAAGTGGGCATGCTTGCGGGACTGGCGCTTGCAGTACCTGTTCGTAAATCTCATCAACTTCCCAGAGGGGGCGCCTGATACGGCGTGATCGGCCGGCGTCAGGTCTACAATGAAAAAATATTTCATCACCGGCCTTTTAGTCTGGATTCCCCTTGGGATAACGATCTGGGTGTTGAAGTTGCTTATCGACACGATGGATCAGAGTCTGTTGCTTCTGCCCGAGGCTTATCATCCCAAAGTCTTTTTTGGCCGCTCTATACCAGGGCTTGGCGCTATCCTCACTGTTTTGATTGTGTTTCTTACTGGGGTTGTGGCCGCCAATATCATTGGTCAGAAGTTGCTGCGGTTTGGTGAGACCCTTCTGGTCCGCATTCCCGTCGTCAAATCAATTTATACGAGCGTCAAGCAAGTTTCCGATACGCTTTTTTCGAGCAAAGGCCAGGCTTTCCGCAAGGCGTTGCTAGTGCAATATCCACGCCAAGGTTCTTGGACTGTCGCATTCCTTACGGGACAGCCGGGCGGTGAACTGGTCGATCACTTGGGAAATGAGTATGTAAGCATTTATGTTCCCACTACGCCCAACCCGACCTCTGGTTTTTTCTTGATGATGCCCAAAAAAGACGTAATCGAATTGGAAATGAGCGTTGACGCCGCGCTTAAGTTCATCATCTCCATGGGAGTCGTGACCCCGGCTTCCTCGAAGGCAAGCGTAGAATATCTTCA
This sequence comes from Burkholderiales bacterium, assembly GCA_035539675.1. GTDB lineage: Bacteria > Pseudomonadota > Gammaproteobacteria > Burkholderiales > DATLHW01 > DATLHW01. The sequence goes on from DATLHW010000267.1 coordinate 5,462, forward strand.
GGCGCGAAATAGTCCGTAACAGGTTTTAGGGCAGCGGACGCTCCATCGCGCGTTCTCGACCACATTGGGTAAATTCGTCGGCTTCAGCGGACGGATTTCGTAACACTACATCTAAACTGGAATTTCCATGCGAACCGATTATTGCGGCGCGATTGATACGCGCTATCTCACACAGACCGTCACACTTTGCGGCTGGGCTCATCGCCGGCGCGATCATGGCGGCGTCATATTCATCGACGTGCGTGATCGTGAAGGACTTGTGCAAGTCGTGTGCGATCCCGATCGGTCAGAGACGTTCAAGATCGCCGAGACGATTCGCAACGAGTTCGTACTTAAGATCACCGGCGTTGTCCGTCCTCGCCCTGCAGGCACCGTCAATTCCGCTTTGCGTAGCGGTGAAATTGAAGTGCTGGCGCATGACATCGAGGTCCTTAACCCATCATTGACGCCGCCCTTCATGATGGATGACGACAACCTGTTGGAAACCACACGTCTTGAGCATCGCTATCTCGACCTGCGTCGCCCACAAATGCAGAAATCGTTGATGTTGCGTTACAAGGCGTCAATGTCCGTTCGCCGCTACCTCGACGCCAACGGCTTTATCGATATCGAGACACCGGTTTTATACAAATCCACTCCCGAGGGCGCGCGTGAATTCCTGGTTCCTTCGCGGATTCATGATGGTCAGTTTTATGCGTTGCCGCAGTCGCCGCAGTTGTTTAAGCAATTACTCATGATTTCCGGCTTCGACCGTTATTACCAGATCGTCAAATGCTTCCGTGACGAGGACTTGCGCGCTGACCGGCAGCCGGAATTTACCCAGATCGATATAGAAACCTCCTTCCTTACCGAAGAAGAAATCAGAAGCTTGATGGAGGGATTGATCCGCACCGTGTTCAAGGAAGCGCTGGACGTTGATTTCCCAAATCCGCTCCCCATCATGACCTTCGCCGACGCTATGCGGCTTTACGGTTCGGATAAGCCGGATCTTCGCGTTCCCTTGGTGTTTACCGAGCTTACCGACCTCATGAAGACCGTGGACTTCAAGGTGTTCCGCGCCGCCGCCGATATGCCGAATGGCCGCGTCGTGGCTTTGCGAGTGCCTCAGGGCGGGACTCTGACACGCAAGGAAATTGACGACTACACCCAGTTTGTCGCGATTTATGGCGCCAAGGGACTTGCTTATATCAAGGTTAACGATAAGACCAAGGCGAGCGAGGAAGGGTTGCAGTCGCCCATCGTTAAATTCCTTTCCCAGCCCGTATTGCAAGAGATTTTGGCTCGCACCGGAGCCGAGAACGGCGACCTGATTTTCTTTGGCGCCGACAAGGAAAAAATCGTCAACGACGCAATCGGTGCATTACGAGCCAAAGTTGGACACGAGCGAGGCTTCGCGGAAACGGGATGGCGGCCGCTCTGGGTCGTGGATTTCCCCATGTTCGAATACGACGACGAAGCCAAAACGTGGGCCGCTCGCCATCATCCTTTCACTGCGCCAAAAGATGGTCATGAAGACTATGTGCTTAATGACCCCGGCAAAGCGATTTCCAAGGCCTACGACATGGTGCTGAATGGTTGGGAAATCGGTGGAGGCTCTGTCCGTATCCATCGGCAAGAGGTGCAATCCAAGGTATTTGACGCGCTAAAAATTAGCGTTGAAGACCAAAAGAAGAAGTTCGGCTTTCTGCTTGAAGCGCTGCAATATGGCGCTCCCCCGCACGGAGGCTTGGCTTTTGGGTTTGATCGCTTGGTCGCACTAATGTCCGGCGTGGATCAAATTCGTGACGTCATTGCATTCCCAAAAACCCAGCGAGGGCAGGATTTGCTTACCGGCGCGCCGTCGCAAGTGGAGGAAAAACAATTGCGCGAATTGCATATTCGGTTGCGGACGATCGATGGCGGGAAAACCACATAGGCTAATGTTAACCAAGTAGAAATATCCTCGCCTTAAGAACCTGTTCAATATTTGTAGCGATTGGGGGGAATTAAGGCGGGGAGCGGCGATAAATAGTGTTCAGGGAGCCCATTAGAGCCTCTTCTTGCTCCGCGTAGTAACGTCTTAAACGGGCTCTTGGAGCCTGCATGCTTTTCAGGCAAGCCGCTTTTTTTAGTAACTTCCGTCAGGGATTACTTCGTTTTGATTCGTGACCATACAGTCGGCTACCATACTGTCTTGCTTGAGCCATAACTAATAAGGACGAAAAGCATGGACTGTCCATATTGCGGCGCCAATAACCGGGATAAAGCCAAATTTTGCCGGTCTTGTGCTAAACGGATCGATGGTGAGGAAGCAACGTCGGGCGAGGCGGACCCAGAGGGACCGCTGGTTGAGGGTGGGATAAAGGCGCGTCTGAAGAGCGCCCCCAAGGTTCCGATAATCGCCGGGGTACTAATGGCTCTTGTCGTGAGCGGGTGGTTTCTGATGAAGCCTCGTGGAGCAACCGAACCAACGGCAGCGCTCGATCTTAGCCAAACCACAGCGTCACTTGCTCCCGAAAAATTGCCCATCGCGACCGCTACGCCGGAAGCAAAACCAGCAGACGCGAGCACGACGGCGGCTCCTCCCCCCGCCCTTGACACCCAATTGCCTGCCGCAACCAGTTCCGCTTCGCCCCCCACACTTGATACTAACGCTCCCGCCGCAGCGATCACGTCGGCTCCTCCAACCTTGGATGCCCAGGCCCCGGTAGCGGCTGCCTCGGCGCCCCCGCCTGCTCTTGAAAGTAAGGCGCCGAAAGCGGCTGAAATTGCTGCGCCGCCCGCGCTGGAAGCGAAAGCAGTCGGTGGATCAGCCTCACCTCCAGCGCTGGAAGCTAAGGCCTCTGCGGGTGGATCAGCCCCGCCCCCCGCGTTAGAAACCAAAGCATCGGCAGGCGGATCGGCTCCACCGCCGGCATTGGAAGCCAAGGCGTCCGAAGCGAAAGCTCCTAAGACGTCTTCAGCTTCAGCTAAGCCAGCCGAAACAAAGATCGTGAAGCCCAAGGCGCCGAAGGATACCGTTACATCCAAACGGGCTTCATTACCTGGCGATTTGGAGAGGATAGAGTCCGTCAAGGAAGTGAAAGTCGCGCCGCCCAAAGAGTTGGTGGAGAAGCCAGTGCAGAAGGCTCCTCCTGCCCGTAAACAGACGGCGCCCGAACCCGCCATGCCCATGACGCTTGCGCTGAAGCCGACTGCGGTATTGGGGGCGCTTCCTCCGTCCGACGGTGTGGCGCCCATGCAAAGAGCGCCAGCCAAGTCGAGCATGACCACCGAAATGGAAGCGTGCGCAACAAAATCGTTTTTGGCGAGATCAGTTTGCGAGAATCAAGTTCGAGCGAAGTATTGCCAGGGTAAATGGGGCGTTACGCCGGAATGCCCGAAACAGAGCGACTCAAGAGAAGTCGGAGGGTGATCGCCAGAGACCAAAACTCGGCCCGCTAGCATAAGGGCCTGTTCAAAGTGTTACTGCTGATGACAACGTTGAACGGGCTCGAAGTACATTCTTTAAAAAATCAAGCGCAGCCAATCTTTGGCGCCTGCAATAGACCCGCTGGCCCACGTTTATCAGCGCTTTGGCTTGTTCAGAGCGCCGTCTAAAATGTAGTGCATGTCCGTCGGACGTTGTTGTCTTCTTTTCTCTGATCAAACGGCTTAATACTGTGTACAAAGTTCCAGTCTCGACGCTCATTGTCATTTACACCGTCGACTTGCAGGTTTTGTTATTGGAGCGTGCGGATCATCCGGGATATTGGCAATCCGTGACTGGCAGCCAAGATGCGGGCGAAGCGCTACGCGATACGGCGATCCGGGAGGTTCTCGAAGAGACTGGACTGGAAGCAAGCCGATACCAACTCAACGACTGGATGAAACAAAACGTGTACGAAATTTATCCCCTTTGGCGGCATCGATATCCGCCGGGGACGACACACAATACCGAGCACGTGTTCGGATTACTGTTGCCTGGCATGGTGGACGTGACGTTGGCTCCGCGCGAACATCTCGATTTCAAGTGGCTGCCGTGGAGAGAGGCGGCGGAAAAATGTTTTTCATGGAGTAATCGAGACGCCATTCTAGAATTACCAGGTCGAATTAACTTTGATAACTCGCAATTTGAAGAAAATAGATTTCTTTCGAAGCCGTAACTAGCGGTTCCAGATATGGAGAAGCGCAGTCGTAGCAGCGAGTACGGTGAGCATCGCAGCCTCGGTCTTAGGCGTGCAGTAGGTTTCGAAAGAAGTCTGGTAGATAACCTAACTTTTTATAGTGGGGCGCCATGTCAGAGCCATCTTCGGCGGCGGCACTTAACGTCGCCACCTATAACATCCATAAAGGGTTTTCCCATTTCAATCGTCGAATGACGGTGCATGAGTTGCGTGATCGGTTGCGGTCACTTGGCTCCGATGTTGTCTTCCTTCAGGAGGTGGTAGGCAAGAATGCGCGTCATGCCAAGCAGCATCTTAATTGGCCCAGCGAGCCGCAGCACGAGTTCTTGGCCGATCGAGTGTGGACAGACTTCGCTTATGGACGAAACGCCATCTATGATGAGGGGCATCACGGTAACGCAATTTTGTCGCGTTACCCCATCGTGCGGTTTGACAATGAGGATATTTCAACCAATCCAATGGAAAGGCGTGGCTTGTTGCATGCGGAAATGGAAGTCCCCGGCTGGACCGAGCGTCTACATTGCGTCTGCGTGCATTTAGGATTGTTCGCCAGCGGACGTCGCAAGCAGGTACAGGCGGTCTGTGATCGCATTAGCTCGCTTGTGCCAAATGGCGCGCCTTTGGTGCTTGCGGGAGATTTTAACGACTGGCGTAGCGAAGCTAGTCATGTGCTGGGAATGCTTGGCGTCATGGAGGTATTTGAAATAATGCACGGTCACCCCGCGCGTAGCTTTCCGGCGCGCCTACCGATCCTGCGTCTGGATCGAATCTATATGCGAGGCTTCAGCGTTAAACAAGCGGAAGTGCATCGTAACTCTACCTGGATACATGCGTCAGATCATGCGGCGCTGACCGCCAGTTTAGTCCTTCTGTAATTGATGGCCACCGGAATCTTCCGTGCCGGCAACGCCATCACGCTATTGGAAAGTGGCGTCGAATACTTTCCTGCGCTTGAGATGGCGATCCATAAAGCGCAGCGCGAAGTTTATCTGGAAACCTATATATTCGCCGATGACCAAACCGGGCGCCGCATCGCCGATGCGTTAGCGCGCGCAGTCGCTCGAGGCGTTCAGGTATATGTTCTCGTGGATGGCTTTGGTTCACGCGATCTTGCTGGCAATCTGCTTGATGACATGCGTATGCGCGGTGTGGAGATCCTGGTGTTTCGGCCCGAGGTCGCGACATTTCGTTTTCGTCGCCGTCGACTGCGGCGTTTGCATCGAAAAATTGCCGTCATTGATGGGGCTGTCGCATTCGTCGGCGGCATCAACATCATTGATGATGTGAACACCCCCAAGCAAATTCCCCCCCGTTACGATTATGCGGTTCGTGTTGAAGGGCCGTTGCTGGGTGATATCTATCCGATGGCGAAGCAGTTATGGCGGCGTCTGCACTGGACTAGTTTTCGTCGCAGTGGCGTACCGCTGCGGTTCTCGCCGATCGTCGACTCTCTCGGCGACGTCGTTGCGGCTTTTCTTGTTCGAGATAATGTGCGTCATCGACGCGACATCGAAGAAGCCTATCTCGGCGCCATCGATGCGGCGCAGAACGAAATCATCATCGCCAACGCTTACTTTCTTCCTGGGCAACGTTTTCGCCATGCGCTAACGAAGGCGGCGGCGCGCGGCGTGCGAGTCGTGTTGCTTCTTCAAGGACGAGTTGAGTACTTCCTGCTCCATTACGCCACGCGCGCCTTGTATGCTTCGTTGTTGGCGGGGGGAGTCGAGATTCTGGAGTATCACAAGAGTTTCTTGCATGCGAAGGTGGCCGTGATTGACTTGCAATGGTCGACCGTCGGCTCAAGTAATATCGATCCATTCAGTCTCATGCTTGCGCGAGAAGCTAATGTCGTCATTCGGGATAAAGCGTTCGCGCATATCTTGCGCAAAAGTCTTCATCAGGCCATCGAGAAAGGCGCTTTGCCAGTGGGCGAGCGTTGGAGACGGCGCCCGCTAATTGATCGAATGCTGTCTTGGACGTGCTACGGGTTTGCTCGTTTTGTAATGGGCCTGTTTGGCTACGCGCAAGATTAGAGCCTATCCCAATAGGCGGCATATGGGCCGATAGCCGCGTTGGTCGCCTCGCCGTACTCGCATGTACTGTCTGCGGCGCCCGCCTTGCTCTCGATCCATATGTCGCCTATTGGGATAGGCTCTTAGTTTGCCAGCGTCTGCTCCTGTATCTCGCTAGTTCTTTTGTGCCGATGAAATCCGGAGAAGAACTCCCAAATCATTCGACTGGCGTCGGGGCCTTTTGGGTCATTGAACGGATGCCGAACATCTCCGCCGCTCCACGCATGGCCCATGCCTTCGACGACAACCTTTCTTACTAACAGCCGACCTTCATATAGATAGTCAGACACTTGATACGCGTATCCATCACTGACTTGTTTCGTGCGCATGGTCTGTTGTGAGGTCGTGGCGTTCGGTTCGCCTGCATGCTCAGCCAGTTTCAGAAATTGCTCCAGCACTTGATCAGCATTTATGGGATAGACGGTAGTGTCGATGCTGCCTTGAAACACAATGACGGGCATGGAACGTAAGTTTTTTCGCGAAATTTGGGAAGCATGTTTTACGGCGTCCTGCGGCGAGCTTCGGGAGCCATGCTTCATTGCGCGCGTTGCTTCTCCTGGGGAACCGGCGGCGCGAAACATTAGTCCGGAATGAATCGCGCACGCCGCGAATAAATCTCCATAACAATTCGCCAGAATGCTAGCCATTGCTCCGCCCGCGGAGAGTCCTGCTAAGTAAACATGATCCGCATCAATGGCGTGCTTATCAATCACGCCGTGAATCATGCCGGCGATGAGCAACGCTTCGCCGGCGCCGTTATGTGCGGATGGATCGAACCAATTCCAGCATCGGTACTTGTTCGCCCATCCCACTTGCTCTGGATATAGCACCAGAAATCCCTCTTCATCGGCAATCCGGTTCATGCGGGTACCGGCAGCGAAGGTCTTCGGGTTTTGTCCGCAGCCGTGCAGCATAACCATCAAGGGTAATCGGCTCACGCCATCGTATTTTGCTGGAACATAGAGCCGGTAGGGACGTCTGGCCGGTAGGAAGGGGGCGTAGAAAAGTGCGCCTTTAACATCACGATGATCGCCTGAAATCCAACGCCCGCGTCGGAACCGGCGTAAACGCGGAATGAGCGTACGCAGCCGGGAAAATAACGCAGCTAACGGACGGAGAATCCAGCGTTCGAGAAATTGCTTCATGGGGTTTTAGTTAATAAGAGCATGGTTTAAAAGTTCATGCGCGAGTCAAGGTCGGGTCGAGAAGCGCAGGCGTACGAATAGTACGTTGAGCATCGCAGGCCCGAGATTGGCCGTGCATGAACTTTTAAACCATGCTCTAACAGCCGCTGAACCAGTTATATCCCTGATCCTCCCAATACCCGCCTGGATAGGTGTTCGTTACATAGATCGCAGTAATATGCTTCGGATTTTTGAATCCCAGTTTCGTTGGTATGCGCAACCTTAAGGGAAATCCGTATTCCACTGGCAACGTTTCATCTGCGAAGGTCAACGCCAGCAAGGTTTGCGGATGCAGCGCGGAAGCCATGTCGATCGACGTGTGATAATCGTCCGCGCATTTAAAACCCACGAACTTCGCGGTGGTGTCCGCGCCAATGCGATGCAGAAAATCGCTGAAGCGTACGCCGCCCCACTTTCCTATCGCACTCCATCCTTCCACGCAGATAAGCCGCGTTACTTGCGATGTCTGAGGCAGGGCGGCGAGATCTTTCAACGCCCATGATTTTTTCTCGCGGATTAATCCCAAAAGCTCTAATTGGTAGCTTGCGCCATCGACGACAGGAGCTTCTAATTGATTATAGAAGGCGTTGAAGGGAAACGGCTTGACGATCATGTCTTCCGAATATTCAGGGGCGAGGCGAGAGGGATTGAATAACGCGGCCTGCGCCTCATCGTTAAACCGCGACATGCCTCGCAATATTCTTTGCATCGCGTCGCTATTGGTGAATTCACAGCCCGAGAGTAGCGACAGCGTTCCGAGGCTAACGGCTCTTTTCAGAAAGAGCCGTCGCTCGATCAGTTGTATTGTTTCACTGTTAGGCGATATGAGATTCGCGGATTTCTTCTTCATAGCGCATCTCCCGATTCCGTACTCGGAATATCTGCATGCTTTGGCGCTTTCGCGGTTCCGTGAGCTATGGTTGCCTTTCCCGTAATCATCGATATCAGTGTTTTTGGCGTAAGCAGCGCCATTGCGACATGGATTATTAGAAACGCTATCAACAACGCCATGGCGAAAAAATGTACGCGGCGCGCGCCTTCATAGTCACCCATCAGCCACGTCAGTTCCTGCAATTGCACTGGCTTCCAAATCGCCAATCCCGAGGCGATCAGTAGGATGATCATGAAAATCACGCCGACGTAGGTCGCGCGCTGAATTGCATTGTAAACACCGGGTTTGTGCTCAAGTTTGAATGTGATGGCGCTGATGAAATCGTTACGGAGTTGCGCTTTTGTGACAGGAAGAAGGCGCTTGCGGAAATGGCCGCTGACGATGGCGCTAATTACGTATAGCAGGTTGTTGGCGACCAGCAGCCACATCATCGCGAAATGCCACTGCAAGGCACCCGCCAACCAACCGCCCATTGTCAGTTGCTTAGGGAAACGGAAATCAAACAGTGGCGATGCGTTGTAGATAAGCCAGCCGCTCAACACCATCACCAGAATCGCCAAGACATTAATCCAGTGCGTTATCCGGACGAGCCATGAGTGGACGGTGACGGTCGCGGTGAACGTGGTTGGTTTGGTTGAGTTGTCCTTGGAAGATAGGGCAGGCATTTTTAGGCGCTTTTTTTGTTGGATCGACTATTACTCTTTTCGATACAGAGTGCAAATAATAACCCCTTGCCATCGGCGCCGTCGGACAATGTGATTACTCCGTTATGCGCTTTTGCGATATCGCCCACAATCGCGAGCCCTAACCCGGCGCCCTGTCTCTCCTCATGCGCCAATCGATAAAAGGGTTCGAATACCCGGTCTCTTTCAGCGGGCGCAATGCCGGGACCTGTGTCTTCGACTTCAAACACGACGCCCGTTCCTCGCGGGAGGACGCGAGCGATCACGCGGCCTTTATCGGGCGTGTAACGCACTGCATTTTCCACAACATTGGTGACGAGCTCCCGCAAAAGCAGAGGGTCGCCATCCACGGTCAACGGCTCCTCGTTTTCGAATGCGAGATCGATGCGTTTCTTGACGGCGATGTCGGCGATCTCCATACAAACTTCTTGCACGATTGCGGCAAGGTCCACACAACTGAAGGCGTTGGCGACAGAGGCGTGATCCGCACGTGCTCGCGACAGAAGTTGATTCGCCAATCTGATCGTCCGATCCGTGTTTCCGTGAAAGGCTCGAATGATGTCTTGCGCGCTCGCCAAATCGGTTTGTCGCAAAGCAAGCTCCGCTTGTGTTCGTAGCACCGTTAACGGCGTACGCAGTTGATGCGACGCATCGGCGATGAAACGTTTTTGACCGTTGATGAGTGATCGTAGTCGGCTAATGTAGTGATTGACCGCATGGATCAACGGTTTAATTTCCCGATGCGCGAACTGACTGCTCAACTTGGATAAATCAGTGGGAGAGCGTCTTTCCAGATCAAGGCGCAGATGGTTTAACGGCCGAAAAGCGGCGCGCACGGCGACGACAACGATGACGCCGGCGCATGCCACGAGCAGCAATTGGCGCAGCAACGTGTCGAATAGAATTTTGTTTGTTAGCGCTCGTCGAGAATGCAGCGTTTCTCCAATTTGAATCAACGCCGCGCCATAAACCTTGCCATCAAAAATCGGCTGATATAACGCCGCGACGCGTAACGGAACCGAGTGGTAGTTTTCGTCATAGAAACGCACGAGAGCGGGGTAGGCGTCCGAGCGCGCGACATCTTGCTTAAGCGGCGGAAAGTCGTCGACGCCCGACAGGCTTTCGCCATTCAGTCCGGTAACTTTATAAAAAATCTCCCCCTTGATATCGGCTTCGAACATATCCAGTGCAACATAAGGAACATCCACCACCACCTTGCCGCCTTCCACCCGCAATCTATCGGCAATGGTTCGAGCGGAAGTAAGCAGTGATCGGTCATACGCTGCATTTGCTGCATCGACGGCGTTGTAATAGGCGCTGTAGGTATTAAGCGCGACTAATCCTATGAGTGGAAGCAATAACCAGCGCAGTAACTGCGCGCGCATGCTTCCCAACGTCGTTTCTTGCAGTGTTGGCGTATCGCTGGATTGCACGGATTGGCTTGGTGTGGAGGAATTGGAGGCCATCTTAAAAAGTGTGGCGAGCCATTAAAGATAAACGTGCATTTTGAATCGGTAGAAAAGGTCTCGCTGTCGCTCAACCCATCTGACGAACGTTGAAACTTTCTTAAAGAATTGACGCAATGAAACGAAGAGTGGACGCATCCAAATGCGAGCAGAGCGCCTCAGCGGCAAGATTGGTGAGCGTGGTGGATTGCTCAGAAATTTCCTAATCGGAGCGAACTTCCAGGACATAGCCTAGTCCGCGCAATGTTGTAATCTTGACGTCGGTATCTTCCAGTTTCTTGCGCAGCCGATGCACATAAATTTCAATCGCGTCTGGGCTCGCGTCGTCATCGATGGAGAATATTTTCTCGAACAACTGATTCTTGCCGATGGCTTTCCCGGCGCGAGAAATAAATGCTTCAAGCACGGCGTGTTCACGCGGCGTGAGGTTGAGAAGCCGGTTATCCCAGTGAAACATCCGACTGATCGTATCGAACGTCAAACGACCGCACGTGATAACGACACGCTCATCGCCCTGTGTCCTCCGTAAGAGTGTTTTAACCCGGGCTTCAAGCTCGGAGAGATCAAAGGGTTTGGCCATGTAATCGTCCGCCCCCAGATTTAATCCGCGAACACGATCCGCCACTTCGCCGCGCGCTGTCAGAATTAAAACGGGAACCTTGGAGCCGCGAGCGCGCATTCTCTTGAGAACCTCAAGTCCTTCCATCTTCGGGAGCATGAGATCAAGAATAACCAAGCTGTAATTTTCGGTAGCCAACAACCCATCAGCGTCCGCGCCGTTAAATGCGCATTCCACTGTAAAATGTGTCGCACGAAGCGCTTTAGCTAGCCAGCGCGACAAGTCAACATGATCTTCGACCAACAAAATACGCATTTTTATAGTGCTCTTTTTTATAGTTGAAACTCGGATGAAAGGTTTGCAGTGTAAAGCCTTTCTACCGTTTTGCGCCAGAGCCTAATCGGGAAAAACGTGTAGTAATACTAATAGTTACGAGGAGAGAATAAATGTTAAAAATATTGCGCTGCGTCACGGTGTTAGTCGTCACTGCGCTAAGTGGAGCGGGGCCCGCGTTTGGCGCCGCCAACGAAGCTGGCTCGACAAGTGACAAGATTCTGATTGGGCAATCGGGTGAGTTTTCGGGTGAAGGCACAGCGAAGGAAAATACCCTCGGCGCGCGAACGTATTTTGATTACGTCAACAGGCGCGGCGGCGTTCATGGGAAAAAGATCGAACTACTCTCCTTGGATGACGAGCGCAATAAGGATAAGACAGTTATCAATACGAAAAAACTGATCACTGAGGACAAAGTCCTCGCCCTGTTCGGCTATCGAAGCACGCCGACGGTCGAGGCCGTCGTTCCCTTGACGAAAGAATTCCAGGTCCCGCTGATCGCCCCGTTCACCGGCGCGACGTCGTTGCGCGAACCGGTCAATCCCTGGATGTTCCACGTTCGCGCGAGCTATCGGCGAGAGGGGGCGAAGATCATCGAACTCTTGACGTCCATCGGCTTGAAAAAGATCGCCATCCTGCATCAGACCGATTCCTTCGGCAAAGACGGTCTGGCGGGATATCAGCAGGCGCTGAAGGAAAAGAACATCACCCCCATCGTCGTGGCGTCGTACGACCGCAAGACGTTGATCCTGGATGACGCCGTCAAAGCCGTTATCAGCGCTCAGCCGCAAGCGGTGGTGATGGCGTGTACGCCATCGGCCTGCGCGAAATTCGTGCAGCGCATCCGCGCGGCAGGGCAATTTCCGCAATTCATGACGCTATCGAACACCAATAGCGATGAATTCATCAAGGATCTGGGCGGCGATTGTCGCGGCGTCGGCATTTCGCAAGTCATGCCTTATCCATGGAATACCGGCACCTCCGTGGTCAAGGAGTTTCAACAGGTGCTGAAGGACTCCAAAGAGAAGGTTCCCCTTTCTTACGCCACGCTGGAGGGCTTCGTCGCCGCCAAGTTGCTGACCGAAGGGCTGCGGCGCACCGGGCCCAATCCTACCCGAACCAAACTAATGAATGCGTTGGAAGGCCTGCGGAATTATGATCTCGGCGGCGTAACAGTGGA
>DATLHW010000268.1:0-11438 GCA_035539675.1 Burkholderiales bacterium
CTCCACCAGCATCGAAAAACACGGGGGAAGATCGCAAGCCGAAGGGTAATGAATCAGTCGAGCTTTTCTAAGGAGGGGTTGCCTTGGCTTCCATATTAGTCGTTGACGATTCCACCACCATGCGACAAATGGTGAGCTTTACTCTTACTAGCGCTGGCCATCAAGTCGTGGAAGCGGCGGATGGGAATGAGGCTGTCGATGCGGCAAAGAAAGGCCGTTTCGATTTAGTCATTAGCGACGTGAACATGCCCGGCATGAATGGCCTGGAGCTGGTGCGCAATTTGCGCGCGATTCCAGACTACAAGTTCATCCCGGTGCTTATGTTGACCACTGAAGCCGGCCAAGATATCAAAAGCCAAGGACGCGAAGCGGGCGCTACAGGGTGGATCGTGAAACCGTTCAGTCCTGAAGTGTTGTTGGCGACGCTCAAGAAAGTGTTGGATTAGAGCAGCTCAACCACTGGAGCTTGTTACGGACTATTTCATCTTTGCAAAATAGCCCGTAACAAACTCTCGATAATAGGACTTACGAAAAACCGTCCCAGCAAGGCGCGCCGACGCAGACAGTGCAAGTTAGTACGGCAAGGAGGCGCAACGCCGCTGGGGCGGCTTTGCGTAAGTCCAAATGAATTTTCGCCGCGGAGAAGGGCGTGAGGACGTTGAGCTCAATCTCATTCCTCTGATCGACGTGTTGTTGGTGATTCTCATCTTTTTGATGGTCACCACCACCTATGCGAAGTATTCGGAGTTGCAAATAAATCTTCCGGAAGCGTCGGGAGCCGCGCCTACGGACAAACCCATCATTCTTAACGTCGCGGTGGATTCAGCCGGACATTATGTGGTGAATAACAAGCCAATTTCCTTTACCGACGCCACAGTCTTTAGCGGCGCCTTGCAGCAGGCGGCCGGCGGCGCCAAGGACCCGGTCGTTAATATCAGCGCCGATGCCGGCGCCACGCATCAATCCGTCGTGAATATCATGGAAGCGGCGCGGCTCGCAGGTTTTTCCCATATCACGTTCACCACTGAAGCGCGGCCCGGAAGCAAGTAGACGAATGAGCGCTTCAAGGCGTTGGGTGGAATCGCTTTGGTATCGCGTTTCCTTCTGGCACGTTTTTCTATTGCCGTTGGCGGGACTATTCAGTCTGCTTTCCAGAGTACGGCGCGTGTTATATGTCTCTGGATGGATCAAGACGCAACGGTTGCCCGTCCCCGTTATCGTGGTAGGCAACATCACCGTGGGCGGCAGCGGCAAAACGCCGCTCGTTCTATGGCTGACGCAATTACTGAAATCGAACGGCTATCAGCCAGGGATTGTTAGCCGAGGCTATGGCGGGTCGTTGAAGGCGTTGATTGAAGTGGACGAGACGTTCACGCCGGCGCAAGTTGGCGATGAACCCATGCTGCTGATGAAACGTAGTGGTTGTCCCGTCTTCATTTGCCCGGATCGTGGTTTGGCGGCGCGCGCAATGTTGGCGCGGCGTCCCGAAGTGAACGTAATAGTGGCCGACGATGGGTTGCAGCATTACAAGTTGCCGCGCGATATTGAGATCGCTGTTGTGGATGGCGAGCGCGGTTTCGGCAATGGCTTCCGTCTGCCCGCAGGACCGTTACGTGAGCCCATTTCTCGTCTGAAGGCGGTGCAAGCGGTGGTTGTAAATGGACGTCCGATGGCGGAGCGCATTCCTTCGGATGCGATTCCGATGCGGTTAATCGGCGATGTGCTATATCGGCTTAACGATCCATCCGAGCGGAAGCCAGCGAGCAATTTTGTTCGCGCCGCCGTTCATGCGATCGCCGGCATTGGCAATCCAGGACGATTCTTCACCCATTTGCGCAATCTGGGGCTTCGGCCCGAAGAGCATCGGTTTCCCGATCATTACGCGTTTCAGGCCAGCGATCTGGAGTTGCCCGGCAACGGGCCTATCGTGATGACCGAGAAGGATGCGGTAAAATGCGCTGCCTTTGTGAATAGTCGTTGCTGGGTGTTGGCCGTTGATGCCGAATTGCCAGTGACGTTCTCCGAATACATTCTCTCTTTATTAAGTCGCCTCGATGGATTCAAAGCTACTTGAAATTCTCGTTTGCCCCGTATGCAAGGGGCCGCTTGTGTATCACAAGGCGGAGCAGGAGTTTATTTGCAAACCGGATCGACTGGGATTTCCCGTCCGTGATGGGATTCCCGTGATGTTGGAAGATGAGGCGAGGAAGCTTCCGCCTGAGGAAGAAGTGAAATAACCGAGCATGCCAGACGTCGCCTGTAGGAGCGAGCTTGCTCGCGAAGCGGCGGTTAATCGGGACGAGCTCATAGCGATTTCCGCTATCTAATTCCAAATCTTTTCCTCATAAATATTATTAACCTCCAGTGAAATTCACCGTCATCATTCCCGCGCGTTACGCCTCGGTTCGATTGCCAGGCAAGCCATTGATCGATTTTGGCGGCAAGCCAATGATCGTGCGGGTGGCGGAGCAAGCCCAAGCGGCTGGCGCCGAACGTGTGGTGATTGCGACGGACGACGAAAGAGTGCGCGAAGCGTCGATCGCCCATGGCCACGAGGCGATCATGACGTCGCCGGATCACTTGTCCGGTACGGACCGTCTCGAGGAAGTCGTCACAAAATTGGGTTTGGCCGACGAAGCGGTCGTGGTCAATGTTCAGGGGGATGAACCGCTAATGCTCCCCTCCCTGATCCAAACAGTGGCTCAGGCGCTGGAAGGTAATGCCGCGCCAATGTCCACCGCTTGCCATCGGCTTCATCGAGCCGATGAAATGATCAATCCCAACATTGTTAAAGTCGTTTTGGACGCAAGCGGTAACGCGCTTTATTTCAGCCGCGCGCCGATCCCATGGGCCCGCGACGCTTTTTCCAACGGGATCACGAAGCTTCCCGAGGCGTTGCCGGTTTATCGCCATATCGGTATTTATGCTTATCGAGTGGGTTTTCTTAAGCAGTATTCCCGACTCGCGCCAGCGCCCATCGAGCAATTCGAGTCCCTGGAGCAACTGCGAGTGTTGTGGCATGGTGAAAAGATCCGTGTCGTTGTTACGCCGGAGGCGCCGCCCGGCGGGGTCGATACGCCTGAAGACGTGGATCGAGTGCGGCGAGCATTTTAGGGAACCTTGGAATAATCTCTGCAAGTACGACAGCAGCCATGACGTCCGACTGCTTTTCCCCGGTTGACCGTCCCAGTAAATCCGGTTAAGTTTCTGGCCTTTTGGTCCCAGCTTCGCCATTTAAGGAGTATGCAAGCATGCGGCTTATGCTTTTAGGGGGTCCCGGCGCAGGCAAGGGAACCCAGGCAACATTCATCAAGGAAAAATTCGGCATACCACAGGTCTCCACGGGAGACATGCTGCGCGCCGCAGTCAAAGCCGGCACGCCGCTGGGTATAGCGGCCAAGCAGGTCATGGATGAAGGGAAATTGGTTTCCGACGACATCATTGTCGGCCTCGTGAAAGAGCGCATCAAAGAGCCCGATTGCGCCAGCGGATTTCTGTTCGACGGTTTTCCGCGCACCATTCCCCAAGCCGACGCCATGAAAGGCGCCGGCGTGAAGCTCGATTACGTGGTGGAGATCGCGGTGGATGACGCTGAGATCGTCGAGCGCATGTCAGGCCGTCGCGTGCACTTGCCGTCCGGCCGAACCTATCACGTGAAATTCAATCCGCCCAAGGTTCCTAATACGGATGACATCACTGGCGAAGAGCTCGTTCAGCGGGATGACGACAAGGAAGCAACCGTTAAAAAACGTCTTGATGTGTATCACGCTCAGACGGAGCCGTTGCTTGAGTACTATAGTAAATGGGCCTCCAGCGGGGATCCAATGGCGCCTAAATATGTGAAAGTAATGGGCGTGGGCAAGGTTGATGAGATTCGCGATCGAATTTTTGCGGCATTGATATAAAACTAAGAACGATGGAGGCGCAGAGTGTGGTAACGCTCTCTGCGCCTTTGTGTTTCTGAGGGTCGCGCAGCAGCTTTTGCGGCGTCCTCTTTTTGTGGTGAGATTTAGAGGCTAATTCCATGGCAAAAAAAAATGCTTTCTATGCGCAGTCCGGCGGTGTCACCGCCGTTATCAACGCATCCGCTTGCGGCGTTATTGAAACCGCACGGAAACACAAGGATAAAATCGGTAAGGTTTACGCCGGACGCAACGGCATCATCGGCGCCCTGACCGAGGACCTTATCGATACCAGCAAGGAATCGGACGCAGCAATTCGCGCGCTCAAGCACACGCCGTCGGGCGCTTTTGGCTCCTGTCGCTTCAAGTTGAAGGGCCTGGAAGAAAACCGCGCTCAATACGAGCGGCTCATCGAAGTATTTAAGGCCCACAATATTGGTTACTTTTTCTACAACGGTGGTGGCGATTCTGCCGATACGTGCCTGAAGGTCTCGCAGATTTCCGAAAAGCTCGGCTACCCGATCCAGGCGATCCATGTGCCGAAGACCGTGGATAACGACTTGCCCATCACCGATTGTTGTCCTGGGTTTGGCTCCGTCGCGAAGTACATCGCGGTTTCCACGCGGGAAGCGAGTTTCGACGTTGCATCTATGGCCAAGACTTCCACCAAAGTATTCGTGGTCGAGGTTATGGGCCGGCATGCCGGTTGGATCGCTGCTGCAGGCGGCTTGGCGGCCGATAAAGAGCACGATATCCCTATCGTTATCCTGTTTCCCGAGATCGCCTTCGATCAGGAGAAGTTTCTGGCGAAGGTTGACGCCATGGTTAAAAGTTATGGCTACTGCTCGGTCGTCGTTTCGGAGGGAGTAAAGGGGCAAGATGGAAAATTCTTGTCCGACCAAGGGCTTCGCGATGCGTTCGGTCATGCGCAGCTTGGCGGCGTCGCGCCGGTAATCGCCAGCATCGTTAAACAAGGACTGGGGTATAAGTACCATTGGGCAGTTGCCGACTATCTTCAGCGAGCCGCTCGGCACATCGCATCGAAGACCGATGTCGCGCAGTCCTATGCGGCCGGGAAAGCGGCGGTGGAGCTAGCCCTCAAAGGCCGCAACGCGATAATGCCGACCATCGAGCGCGTCTCGAATCGTCCGTACAAATGGAAAATCGGAGTCGCGGAACTCGCAAATGTGGCGAATCAGGAAAAATTCATGCCGCGCGATTTTATTACCGAAGACGGCTTTGGCATTACCACTAAATGTCGCACCTATCTTTCGCCGCTAATCGTTGGTGAAGACTATCCACCCTACAAAAACGGGTTGCCGGATTATGTGCGGCTTAAGAATGTGGCGGTACCGAAAAAGCTCAACACTGAGTTTAAGGTTTAATCTTTACTTGCCTGATACGCACGGATTCATTTCCATGTAAAAAAACGGTGGACGTAAGTCCGCCGTTTTTTTGTAGTAACCCAAGTTGCCCCTATATGCCTGTCACGGCGGTAGGGCGGAAAAGCGATAGCGCCTTCCGCCGTATGCCAATTTGGAAATAAGCATTGCCTTATTGTGCGGCATTCGGCGGAAGGCGCTATCGCTTTTCCGCCCTACACGTCGAGATACAACGTCGCCGGATCGCGCAATCGCTGTGATTCGGGCTTCTTTGCTTTAAATCCGAGGGACGGCGGAATTTATTGCCTTTGGTTACCCACCCCATAATTCATCGCGCTGAGTAGATCGCCGTTGTCTTGCCCAATTTCCCATGCGAACACGCCCGCCAGATTTTGGCTGACGGCGTATTGACCTTTCTCCGCCACAGCGCGCGGGTCATCGTAACCGATGAATGTAAGCGTGCCTGGATGCCATAAATAATAAGCATGCAGGGTTGCATCATATTGGACCTGGTATCCGTTCACGCCGTTGCCGCTACTATCGAAATACGCACCTGCCAGCGTGGTGTATTTTTCGGTTCCATCCCCGCCGTTGTAATTGCTGTTTCCGGTTCCCTGCATCGGATTGGCGGGATTGGTGCAGTTACCCCATCCCCGGCTGTACATGGCGACGCCCTGTACGATTTTCGAAGCCGGAACGCCGGCAGCGAGAAGATGTTGAATCCCAAACTGATTGTTCGCTGGGAAAAGGGCCGAATGATGGCCCACGCCCGACCAGCTGCCGTAATAGTCGTATGTCATCGCAAAGACGTAATCGAGGTGCGTTTGAGCCGAGGCGTAGTCGATTGCATTGACGATGTAATCAACTGTAATCACAGCCGATGTCAGTTGATATTGACGTCCGTTGCTAGCTCCGAGCTGATTGAGGGCCGCGCGCAATTCCTGCAATAAATCCACATAGGCTTGACTGTCGCTTGGCGCTCCTAGCGCCGGGGTGTTCAAGCCGAGGTCATTCGTTGGCGCTTCCCAATCGATATCGACGCCGTCGTAAGCGGTATACGTCGTTAAATAACTGATGAGGGAATTGATGAAGACCGTTCGTTGAGCTTGATTGCCTGCCATATAAAAGAATGGATTCGAGCCGGCTCCGCCTCCGCCAATGGATACCAACAGCTTTACGTTTGGCGCACGTTGTTTGAAGTTCAGCAGTTGTGTGTGGTGAGCGTTGTCAGGCGTGGAGCCATCGACCGCCAATTCGAAATTATTCTTGCTTGCGCATACCGCAGCATCGGCGGCGACTTGCCCTGGACCGCACATTCTTAGAAATGCGTAGAGCAGATGCGTCAAGTTCCCGGCGGGTAGTTGGTTGAGGTCATATCCTGCGTCCATTTCATAGCTTGGAAGGTAGGCGGCCACGACTTTGTTGGCGGTCTGGGTAAACGCCACATGCTGACCGGGGAAGTAATTATAGGGTGGGGAAGTGTTCCCGCCAGGATTCGTATTACCGCCGTTGTTTGTTGTGGTTGTCGTTGTTGTGCCGCCATTACCACTGTCGCTTCCACCGCCTCCTCCGCCGCCACAGCCCGTAAGAAGCAGGCAACATATGGCGATAGCTTTCGTTAAGGTGTTTTTGTTAAGCATTTTTATTTCCTGATTGTTTTTTGTAAAAGGCAACATGGCTCAAGCAAAAACGGAGCCAGGACTTTCTTATTTCTATATTATTGTTCTGGTAGTTATTTTTTTTCGTTTGAGTATTTTTCGATGCAAATGTGAGAATAGGGGGGGGCTAAAACTTGCGTTCATGAGCGGCTGATAAATACGGGTATGAAATTTGTCGCCGGGCTGCATCACTGCTCCCTAGTTATTCATGGATTTTGCAGTGGGCTGGGCAGGAACTACTCTGCTGCAGGTGTCGTGTCGAATAGGCGGTGGTTTAGAGAAAATTAAATCATAGATTCGCTTCGTATTTCGGTTATAGGAGGTCTCTCATATGAATGATCTACAAAAGCAGAACACGGGTCCGAAATTCAGTAGCGTCTCCGAAGCGATAGGAGCCGCAAGCTACGTTGAGCAAATTCTTGCATCCGAGCAGAGTTGGATTATCAACCGACTTAATTGGCTGCTTTTTTTTCAGTCGTTTTGTTTCACAGCCTACGCAATCCTCATTAATTCATCCGCGGCTGGCCGTCAGGTAATGACACTGAAGATCGCATTGCCGATTGTTGGAGCGCTTTGCTCCATTGCTGTCGCCTTGGCGATTCGAGCGGCTGAGGCTGTAACGCGTCATCTGGCGAATGAGCGCGCGCGAATCACGCAATACATCAATTCGCAGACTGGGACCCAAATTCCACTCGTCGGGATTGACGACGGTCTTCGTCAGTCCGACATTCATGCGACCTCATGGCAGGGAAAGCTTCCCCATTTGTTACCGTGGATGTTTGTGCCGCTATGGCTTCTTCTGTTGGCATTGACGGACTTTTGACTGGGGCGCGTAAATAGAACTTACGTAAAACCGTCCCGCCGGCGTGGAGCCTCATTGTCGCGCCGGGTTGGGACGATTTTGCGCAATATTGCCGGAATGTCCCTCAGGTCGGCGCGACTGTAACCATGCTATAAATTCTAATATGTGCGGGCGTTATGTCTTGGACGATGATGGCTCGATCATCGCCTACATTTATGGTGTCCCCCGTTCCCGGGAGACGGGAATCGTTCGTCGCTATAACATCGCTCCCGGTCAGCGCGCCCCTATCATTCGCCATGATGAAGCAGGCCGCCGAGTGGACTTGATCCGCTGGGGCCTGATTCCCTTTTGGGCCAAGAGTGAAAAGGTCGGTTACAACCTCATTAATGCGCGCGGCGATACGGTCGCGGAGAAGCCCGCTTTCCGGCAGGCATTCAAGCGTAGGCGCTGCCTGATCCCAGCTTCCGGATTTTATGAATGGCAAACGACGGCCGGCAGCCGCATCAAAACACCGCATTACATTACCCTCCAATCGGGGGAACTAATGACATTCGCGGGGCTTTGGGAGTCTTGGAAAAATGCGGCCGATGAGCAGATAGAAACGTTCACAATCATCACTACAGATGCAAACGAGTTATTGGCGAAGCTGCACAATCGAATGCCGGATATTCTCGACAGACGAGACTGGGATACATGGCTTAATCCAAACGCAAGCGAAGCAACTTTACTTCCGTTGATCCATCCCTATCCGTCGGATGAAATGCGGGCATGGCCGGTATCGACTCGAGTGAATAAACCCAGCGCGGATGTCCCGGCGCTAATAGCGCCTGCATAGGGAACCGTAAATAAATCGACTACTCACGCCGATCTATGGGTTTTTTGCTGGGTCTCCGCGATGTTTGGACTGTTGCGGTGTTCTGCTTAGGATCGGGAAGTTGTTTCGTACACGTTCCTTAAGTATTCAAGCTAATCCTTCTCCTTGGCAAATCCTCGCTCGGCGTGGAGCGGAAATCTGATATTGTTCTACTCAGCGCGAACGGGAGAGTGGTTTGTCCTCGACGCCTCGATTAAGTAACTGATTTAAGTTACGACCTAATAGCTCTTCTCTCTTGAAGGCAACGTTACCGAAACAAGTTCGCATGTGGCCCGGGAGACATTTTCTCTCGTGGTTACAGAAGCCCAATCAAAAGAGGGCATATGCGAACCTCGCCTTTAGAGAAGTAGTCGGCCGTAGTCTGGGTTGATTGGTGAAGATTGAGGGGGATGCTTTCATGCGTAAAACAATAGCCCTGCGAACGCTTGCCTCATTTGCCGTTTTGATCGTCGGCAATCTCGTCTTGGGGAAACTTCTACATCTGGACGAGCCTTCTCTTTTTCGAATGACCGCATTCAATTGTGGTCTCCTTGCCTGCATCCTTTTCCTGACGCGTAAATTCTCCAGCGCTCCTCTCGACGCGTACGAGAAGCATTTGGTGACGCTTACCGAAGGTCGCAAACCCTTGGCGTCGGAACTGCCGGAAACAAAAAGCGCATGGGCGAAGGTTGCGGCTGCCTTGAACGGTTTTTCGCGCACAGTTCGCGACATGATCGTTGATTTGCGCAAGCGATCATTCAAAATCGCCATTGGGGCGGCCAAAATGAACAACCTGATTCAAACGAGTCGTCAGCGAGCCGACCAGCAGTTCCATTTGGCGGAGGAGATTTTCCATGCGACAGAAGATGTGCAGGGATTAGTTTCCGCGGCTGGCGTCGATGCCCGGCAAATCGCCGAATCGAATCGCGCCACGGTAGGCGTCGCGCAACAGTCGCTGGGCGACATGCACAATGTTAGCCAACGCATGAATGATGTAGTGGCCCGCGTGTCCTCTTTTCAGGAGACTGTCACCCACCTTCACAGTAGTTCCGAGAAAATATCGGACCTGGTGAGCCTGATCAATCTCGTGTCTTTTCAGACAAACTTGTTGGCGTTGAACGCATCCATCGAAGCGGCGCGGGCAGGTGAATTGGGACGCGGATTCGCCGTGGTCGCGCAGGAAGTGCGTCAACTCGCCAAGCGCACCAAGGAAGCCACGCAAGTCATTTCCGCGACCACGTCCAACATCTTCGACCTTGTTAAACACACGCACCGCGAGACCGTGGCCATTAACGACATACTGTTGGACACTCAACAATTGATTACCGCCTCCAGCTCAAGTTATGGGGAAATCGTTGAAACGTTCCGCGTATCCAGCGAGCAGGTCGAGAATATTACACGTGGGCTTGAAGTGCTTCGCAGCCGCAACCAGAAAATCAATTCGCAGGCCATGACTATTCGAGATGTCAGCAAGCTGATTTTCGAGCAGGTGCATGAATCAGAATCGTATGCGCAGGACCTGCGCGAATCGACCGAAGCGGTGCAAGCTCGTTTGGCTCGATATCGCACCGGTGGCACGGCCTTCGATGACCTTATCGATCGGACCGAACGGTTCCGTGATGAGACCGCAGCGATTCTGGAGCGTCACTTCAAGCAAGGCGTCAACGTATTCGATCAGGACTACCAGGAAATCAGGGGTTCTGATCCGAAGCGGTACACCACGGTTTATGACGCCCTTATCGAGCCAGAGTTGCGGGATTTAAACGATCGCCATTTTGAGGTGAAGGGCGGAGCGCCGCTGGTGTACAGCCTTTCCGTTGACGTGAATGGTTACGGTCCGGCGCACAACAGTCACTTCTCGCAGCCGCCGACCGGAGACTACGAGCATGATCTGAAGTGGTCGCGGCATAAGCGCATGTTCAACGATCCCGTCGGTCTTCGGTTGGCGCGCAATACGGAGCCGTCTTTGTTTCAAACTTATTTGCGCGACACCGGCGAAGTGCTGAACGACTTATCCATGCCGGTCATTGTGGATGGTCGGCATTGGGGGGCGGTGCGGATTGGCTTTAAACCGGATGTCGTACTTTAGATCGGTTTGCGGCTTGATGTACGGGCCAATCTTGGACCTGCGATGCTTAACGTACTCGCGTACGCCTCCGCTTCTCGGCCCAACCTTGGTTCCGTACATCAAGCCGCAAACCGATCTAATCCGAATCCCATAAAATTCTCGAAAAACGCTAGACGCGATGAGCGCTCCCTCTCCCTTGAGGGGAGAGGGCTGGGGAGAGGGTGAAAGCGGTGTTAATTCGTATAAGAACTATCGCGTAGGAAAACGAGACGCTGATTCCCTGACGCTGATATGCGCTTGGGCTGATGGTCCTCGCGCAACTAGTGCGACTCACAATTTGTCTGTCTCTCTTCTATCACGCAGCGTAGGTTTTTCTGACCAGTGGAATCATGCAATTGCAGCGACCATCCGCCACTGGCTCTCGCTTCCATGACCGCGAAGCCGAAGTCATCCAGTGAGTTGCTATTCGAAACGGTTGCGCCGCCAATCTTTTGACCGCGAAGTTCCGTGGTGATTTTGTGGGCAAGCTTTGTGCCGCCATTTCCTATAACGGCTTGCGGTGGAAAAGGTTCTTTAAAGCTGAGAAGTTCGAAGAGGTGCGTATGCCCGGCGACGATGAGTTCTATCCCGGGAATCGGCGCCGCTTGCCAAGCTTTTTGCAGCGTTGCATTCAGCATTCGAAACTGGTCGCGCTTTCCCTTCACGCCTTCCTTTGCGGCCCAAATGGGTCGATGCGACAACAACCACGCATGGGAATAGTTCTCCGCTTTGGC
>DATLHW010000269.1:0-3478 GCA_035539675.1 Burkholderiales bacterium
CAGACACCAGTTGAACTTATCGGCGGGCTTCACCATTTGCTGACGCAGATTATGGAAAGTCATTGCGACTTCGCTGCGTGATTCGTCAGTATAGATTTCGATATCGTCGCCGCCATTCACCGAGTTGGCGGGGAAAAGACCAACCGCCGCATTCGCGCCGAGCCACTTTTCCTCGACGATCTGCTTCAGCATCGCCTGAGCGTCTTTCCATAGATTGCTGGCGGCTTCTCCCACCACTTCGTCCGTAAGAATCGCCGGATACCGGCCAGCCAACTCCCACGTTTGGAAGAACGGCGTCCAATCGATGAAGGGAACGAGGTCGGCGAGGGGGTAGTCGCGGAAGACTTTGCGGCCAATGAATGTCGGCGCGGGCGGCGTATAGGTAGCCCAATCCGTCTTCAGGCCATGCTTGCGCGCTGCTGCGATGGAATGTCGTGGTCCTTGGCCTTTTTTATTTTTGTGCTGAATGCGGGTTTTCTCGTAGTCGGCCTTGATGCTGGCGACATAGTCATCGCGCAACGTATCCGACAGCAGATTGGAGCAAACGCCCACCGCCCGGGACGCATCGGCGACCCATACGGTGGGCCCGTGATAATTGGGTTCGATCTTCACGGCCGTGTGGGTGCGTGAGGTGGTGGCGCCGCCGATTAGCAACGGAATGGTGAATCCTTCCCGCTCCATCTCTTTCGCGACGAACGCCATTTCCTCCAACGATGGCGTGATAAGACCCGATAGGCCGATGATGTCGACTTTCTCCTGCTTCGCCGTGGAAAGAATCTGCGCGCAAGGCACCATCACGCCCATGTTGACGACTTCGAAGTTATTGCACTGGAGCACAACGGCCACGATGTTCTTGCCGATGTCGTGTACGTCGCCTTTGACAGTCGCCAGAACAATCTTGCCCTTGGGTTTCCCTGCGTCGCCCGATCTGGCTTTTTCCTCTTCGATATAAGGAATCAAATGCGCGACGGCTTGCTTCATCACACGCGCAGACTTCACCACCTGCGGTAAAAACATCTTGCCGGCGCCAAACAGATCGCCCACCACGTTCATCCCCGCCATCAATGGGCCTTCGATGACTTCAATCGGGCGGGACGCTTTCTGGCGCGCTTCCTCCGTATCTTCGACGATGTAGGTCGTAATCCCTTTCACCAGCGCGTGCGAAAGACGATGCTCGACGGGTTCGTTACGCCAGGCGTTGTCTTCTTCGCGAGTCCTTGCTTCGCCCTTGAAACTTTCCGCGAAGGAAACCAGTCGATCGCCAGCGTCTGGCCGACGATTCAGCACCACGTCTTCCACCAGCTCGCGCAACTGCGGGTCCAGCTCATCGTAAACGCCAAGCTGCCCGGCGTTCACAATGCCCATGGTCATTCCCGCCTTGATCGCATGGTAGAGGAACACGGTGTGAATCGCTTCGCGCACCGGCTCGTTACCACGGAAGGAGAAGCTGACGTTGGATACGCCGCCGCTGATCTTGGCGTGCGGCAAATTCTCCTTGATCCAGCGAACCGCGTTGATGAAATCGACCGCGTAGTTATTGTGCTCTTCGATGCCCGTCGCAATAGCGAAGATGTTCGGATCGAAAATGATGTCTTCCGGCGGAAAACCAACCCTCTGCGTCAGAAAATCGTAAGAGCGTTTACAAATCTCCGTCTTGCGCTCGAAGGTGTCGGCTTGCCCCTTCTCGTCGAACGCCATGACGATCACCGCAGCGCCGTAACGACGCACCAGCTTCGCCTGACGCAGGAAGATGTCCTCGCCTTCCTTGAGCGATATCGAATTAACGATGCCTTGACCCTGCACACACTTCAGCCCGGCCTCGATCACCTCCCATTTGGAAGAATCGATCATGATCGGCACGCGGGCGATATCCGGTTCTGTCGCGACGAGGTTCAGGAACGTAACCATTGCCGCCTTGGAGTCGAGCATCGCTTCGTCCATGTTGACGTCGATGATCTGCGCGCCGCTCTCCACCTGACTGCGCGCGACGGCAAGGGCTTCCGTGTAGTTGCCCGCGAGAATAAGCCGCGCGAATGCTTTGGAGCCGGTGACGTTAGTGCGCTCGCCGACGTTCACGAACAGGGAATCGTCGCCGATGTTTAGCGGCTCAAGGCCGGAGAGTTTTAGGGTGCGGGACATACAAAATGGTGACTTTAATTACGAGTTGAATCTAAATTTTCCAGTGGTAGCCCGGATTACGCTTCGCTAATCCGGGCGACTAGCTACACAACGGCAGCGGACTCCATATTTGCATTTCTCGGCGCCACGTCCTTCACAGCTTCATAAATCGCCTTGATATGCGCCGGCGTCGTGCCACAACAGCCGCCGCAAATATTTAACCAACCTTGCTCAGCCCACTCGCGAATGAAGGCGGCGGTTTCATCTGGCGTCTCGTCGTACTCCGCAAACGCATTGGGCAAACCTGCATTAGGATGCGCCGATACAAAAGCATCGTCGGCGACGCGCGCCAACTCGGCGACATAGGCTCTTAATTCCTGGGCGCCAAGCGCGCAGTTGAGACCGATCGACAACGGCTGCGCATGACGCACCGAGGTCCAAAACGCTTCTGTCGTCTGCCCGGAAAGCGTACGGCCCGAGGCATCGGTAATCGTGCCGGAAATCATCACCGGCAACCGGCGCTGCTTTTCCTCGAAATAATTGTCGATCGCAAACAACGCCGCCTTCGCATTCAGCGTGTCGAAAATCGTTTCCACCATCAGGATATCGGCGCCGCCGTCCACCAATCCTTCAATGGCTTCGGCATAAGAAGTAACGAGGCTATCGAAATCCACATTACGCATGCCGGGGTCGTTGACGTCCGGCGACAGACTTGCGGTGCGATTGGTCGGCCCCAACACGCCGGCGACAAAGCGAGGCTTGTCGGGCGTCTTGGCGGCCCATTCGTCGGCGACGCCCCGCGCCAAACTGGCGGCGGTTTTATTCAACTCATAAACCAGGTCTTCCATGTGGTAATCCGCCATGGAAATGGAAGTTGAGTTAAAGGTGTTCGTCTCGATAATGTCCGCCCCGGCTTCCAAATATTGGGCGTGGATTTCGCGGATGATGTGTGGCTGGGTCAGCACGAGCAAGTCGTTATTGCCCTTGAGGTCGTGCGCGAAATCTTTGAACCGCTCGCCGCGATAGTCGGCCTCGGTCAATTGGTAACCTTGGATCATCGTTCCCATCGCGCCATCGAGCATCAGAATACGTCGCGAGAGGATCTGGGTCAGCAGGGAAGTGCAGTCATTGGCCATTCTTCAACTCCAAAATACAAAAGACCCGTACGGCTTGCGCGGACGGGTCTTGTGCCACGCTTTAGCGGTATTTATAACGCGCCCGCAAGCTGTCGCTCAAATCGGCGCAATACCGGAAGTTACCGGGATGGGTAGGGGCTGTCAATGTTCGCGGGCGAAGGCTACGGCAGGGTAAGCCAGTTTTTCGCGTCCAACTCCGGGAAGGCTTTGTTAAGCGCATCCAC
>DATLHW010000270.1:0-3289 GCA_035539675.1 Burkholderiales bacterium
AAATCTTGAAGACGCGCGAGTCCACTCGGTAAATTGTGGCAAAGCTGTCGCTTCAAGGCGACGATAAACCTTTAGACTTTTTCGCCACTTAGTTGATAGCCTTAATTCGCCGTTGCTCTACGACGACAGGCCATAGGCTTATGCTGCCGAATTAGGGCCTTTATTTCTCTTCTTCCTCAAAATATGTCCCGTAAAAAGCGGTGGGCGACGCCACGTGGCACGGTGCTTGCGACGTCCTGAGTGCCTGAACAGTTACAGGCATTCTGATTTTCGAGGAGAAACTGCAATGAAATCGAAGTTATCTGTCATATGCGCCATGGCGATTGCCGCGGGCGCTGTTTTGCCGTTAAGCGCAACGGCTGCTGACCAAACTCTGAAGCTGGCGCAGGGGAGCGGCGCTGGCGGCGGTTCGGGCAGCAACGGCGGCGGAAGCACAACGAGCAGCGGCGCCGGCAGCGATACGGGCTCGACAGGAAGCACGGGCTCCACCGGCGCCGATACCGGCTCGACCGGGTCGACCACGAGCGGCTCGGGCGCCACAACGAGCGGAGGCGCAAGTTCTTCCATGTTCCAGCAACTCGATCGCAATAAAGACGGGTACGTTGATAAGTCCGAAGCTAATCGCTCGGCGCAAATGAAATCCGACTTTAAGTCGATCGATATGAACCAGGATGGAAGACTTTCCCGTGATGAGTTCACCAGCCAGCAACCTGGTGGAAGCAGCGGAAGTAGTACGGGGACTGGCGCTGGTGGTGGAACGGGAAGCGGCGCTGAGAGCGGTAGTGGAAGCAGTAGCGGAAGCGGCGGCACGAGCAGATAAGTCGTCTCGCTTCTAAATAATTAAAATTCAGGGAGGTTCCATCTTTTTCTTTGTCATCGGCAGTCTGAACCCGGAGGGGCGTATAATTGCGCCTCACTTCAAGAGGCGAAGCGTTCCATACGCTCGCGACTGCCATGCAAAACGCCAAAAAAAATTCCGGGGCTTCCATTAGTCCCATTTCTCCGGTAAGTGACATCATCGCCGACATGAAAGCCGGGCGAATGGTGATTCTTGTCGATGAGGAGGATCGCGAGAACGAAGGAGACCTGGTTATCGCGGCCGAGTTCGTCAATGCGGAAGCCATCAACTTCATGGCCAAACACGGTCGAGGGTTGATATGTCTGACGCTGACGGAACAACGTTGCAGACAACTTAATCTTCCCCTCATGGTGAGCGACAATCGGTCGCCGTTGGGGACAAACTTCACCGTATCCATCGAAGCCGCCCACGGCGTAACGACCGGCATCTCGGCAGCCGACAGGGCTCGCACGGTTTTGGCGGCGGTGCGGAAAGACGCCAAATCCGAGGATCTCGTTCAGCCAGGCCACATTTTTCCCTTAAAGGCGCAAAACGGCGGCGTGCTGGTCCGCGCCGGTCATACCGAAGCTGGGTGCGACTTGGCGGGGCTGGCGGGACTGACGCCTGCCTCGGTCATCTGTGAAATTTTGAAAGATGACGGTGAAATGGCGCGGTTGCCGGATTTAATCGACTTCGCCGCTCAGCACGGTTTGAAGATCGGCTCCATTGCTGATCTGATTCACTATCGCAACGAGCATGAAACGCTCGTGGAGCGCACCGCCACCCGCAGCGTGGAAACACGCTACGGTATTTTTACGCTTCATGCCTATCTTGATAAGACAGCCAATGAAACTCATTTGGCGTTGGTCAAGGGTGAAATCTCGCCGGAAGCCGAGACGCTGGTTCGGGTGCACGAACCCTTGTCAGTGATGGATTTTCTCGACGATTCCAGCGATCGGCATTCGTTCGGGATTTTCGATGCAATGAAGCGTATCGCCGAAACTGGCAGCGGCGTCATCGTTTTACTGCGTCGGCTTGAATCCGGGAGCGATCTGCTTATGCAATTTACGTCTGATGCAAAACAAGCGCCTCCTTCCGCCAAGTGGGACCCGCGCATTTATGGAATCGGCGCGCAAATCCTGCGTGATTTAAATGTCGGAAAGATGCGTCTACTCGCAACCCCCAGAAAGATGCCCAGCATGACTGGCTTTGGATTGGAAGTGGTTGGTCATGTCACTCGGGAACCTAATCAATGAATGAACTAAAACCTAATTTGGATGGCAAGTCCTTAAGCATCGCCATCGTCATGAGCCGTTTCAATAAACCTGTATGTGAAGGTCTGCTTGCTTCATGCAAGAGCGCGCTTGCGGAGTGTGGCGTGGCGGATTCGCATGTCGCCCTGGTCACCGTGCCGGGCGCGCTGGAAATTCCGCTTGCGCTGGAGCGATTTGCGCAAAGCGGTCGTTTTGACGCCTTGATCGCCCTGGGCGCTGTGATTCGCGGCGAAACCTATCATTTCGAAGTCGTCTCCAACGAGTCCGCGCGCGGCGTGATGGAGGTGCAACTGGAGTGGGGCATACCGATCGCCAACGGAATTCTGACGACGGAAAACGACGAACAAGCCTTGGCGCGTGTTTCGGAGAAGGGCGCCGATGCGGCGCGTGTAGCTGTGGAAATGGCGAATTTTTTGAAAGCATCGAATGAACTCCGGTAATCCTCCCGAAGGTCGCAAGCCTGGTTCCGGCTCACGTAACGCCCGCCGCCGCTCCCGAGAAACGGCCTTGCAAGGGATGTATCAGTGGCTGTTGACTAGCGCTCCCGTAACGCAAATTGAAACGGAACTGGCTGAAGCGGCCGGTTTCCACAAAATCGACGAGAAGTATTTCCAGATTATCTTGCGCGGCGCCATCGCGGCGCAGACCGAACTCGAATCCGTGATCGCCCCGCTACTTGATCGGCCTATTAAAGAATTGAGTCCAATCGAACGCGGCATATTGTTGCTTGGCGCCTTCGAATTGAAGCAGCAGATCGATGTGCCTTATCGAGTGGTCATTAATGAGGCGGTGGAGTTGGCCAAATCTTTTGGTGGCGCGGATGGCCATAAGTACGTCAACGGCGTGCTTGATAAGTTGGCCGCCAGATTAAGATCCGTGGAGCTTAACGGCGGGCGGCGGGCAACGCCAAATGAAAACGGCGTGCCGATGAACGCCGATATTCAGGATAAACCGGATTAAAAATAGGCCCAGGTTGCCATCTGAATTCGAACTCATCCGCAAATACTTCACTCGTCCCACGAGACACACGCTTCTCGGGGTAGGTGATGACTGTGCGTTGATTCAGCCGAGCGGCGGCATGGCGCTAGCCATATCCACCGATATGCTCGTATCCGGCACGCATTTTTTTCCGGATGCCGATCCGTTTCAACTGGGTCATAAGGTGCTGGCCGTTAAT
>DATLHW010000271.1:0-14149 GCA_035539675.1 Burkholderiales bacterium
CGGCAAGCAGCCGCGCGTGGCGGAGTTGCCGCCCCTCGATGCGAAAAACCGGCTCCACCGCGTGTTCCAGCAATTTCTGGGCGTGTTCACGCGGAAGGAGCATCCGCTCGTCCTGTTCCTCGACGATTTGCAATGGGTCGACGCCGCCAGCCTTCAGCTCATCCAATATCTGCTGACCAATGAAGACACACGCTCTCTGATGCTGATCGCGGCTTACCGCGATAACGAAGTCGATGCAACGCATCCGCTGCAATCCTGTTTCACCGAGATCCGGCAAAGCGGCGCCGCCGTGGCGGACATCCAACTTGCATCGCTGCCGATGGACGCATTGAATCAACTGACAGCCGACACGTTGCATGCGCCGGCGTCGTACTGCGAACCGCTCACGCAATTGATCTATGAAAAAACAGGAGGCAATCCATTTTTTTTCACCCAATTCCTCGCATCTCTTCAAAAGGAGGGCTTGTTACGATATGTCCCGCAAGACAAGCGGTGGCATTGGAATACAGAACGCATCGGCGTTAAGGACTTTGCCGACAATGTCGTCAACCTGATGCTGGAAAAGCTACAGCGCCTGCCGGCGCCTACTCGGAAACTGTTACAGCTCGGCGCCTGTCTCGGCAATAAATTCGATCTGCGTCAATTGGCGTTAGTCAGTCGGGCGCCCGCGCGCGAGATCGAGCAACGTCTGGGGGCGGCGTTTCATGAAGGGTTGATCGTAGCCATCGACGGCGCCTGCAAGTTCCTGCATGACCGGATTCAGCAAGCGGCATATTCTCTGATCTCGCCGAATGAGCGATCCGCCACTCATCTGCGCATCGGCCGTATGCTGCA
This sequence comes from Burkholderiales bacterium, assembly GCA_035539675.1. GTDB lineage: Bacteria > Pseudomonadota > Gammaproteobacteria > Burkholderiales > DATLHW01 > DATLHW01. The sequence goes on from DATLHW010000271.1 coordinate 835, forward strand.
TGCAGCCCTGAGTGAAGACAAAACAGACTCGCATCTGTTCGATATCGCAAACCAGTTCAATCTTGGCCCTGATCAGCTGGCCGACCCCAAAGAGAAAGAACAGGTCGCCGCATTGAATCTGCGCGCCGGCAAGAAGGCCAAGGCCTCTGCTGCGTATGCTTCCGCCTGCGTGTATCTGGCTGCCGGCATGGCCTTGCTGGAAGAGAAGGATTGGGAGAGGCGATATGAGTTGATGTTCGGCTTGTGGCTCGAACGCGCGAGCTGTGAATTCCTGACCGGCCACTTCGATGAAGCGGCGCAGCTCATCGCAGTCCTGCTGCAACGAGGCGCCTCCACGATTGATCTTACTGCGGCTTACCGGTTGAAAATACTTCTGCATGTCGTCAAATCGGAAAACCCGCAAGCCGTCGACAGCGGAATCGCGTGTCTGCGTTTGTTCGGCATCGATTTGCCGCCGCATCCTACCGATCAGCAGGTTCAAGCCGAATACGAAATCATGTGGCGCAATCTGGGTAATCGCCCGATCGAAAACCTTATAGAGCTGCCGCTCATGACGGACCCAGACATGCAGACTGTCACCAATGTGCTTTCCGACCTTATTAATCCGGCAGTCTTCACCGACATGAACTTTACCCGCCTGCTGTACTGCCACATTGTGAGTTTAAGTCTGAAACATGGGATCGCCTCCTCAACCGCCTACGGCTACGTCGTTCTCGGCACGCTTCTCGGCTCGGAGTTTCACCGTTACCACGATGGGTATCGTTTCGTCCGGCTCGCCGTCGACCTTGTTGAAAAGCATGGTTTCATCGCCGAGCAAGCAAGGACTTATTTTGTGATGGGCCTTGCCGCCGTATGGACGCAACCCATCGAGACCGCGCTCGATTATGGTCAAAAAGCCTTTCGCACCGGGGTCGAAACCGGCGATCTCACCATAGCTTGTTACAGCTGGATCATTCTGACGGCGGATGCGTTGTTCCGCGGCGCCCTCCTGGAAGACGTATGGCGCACGTCAGAGGAGGGATTGGCGTTCTGTCGTAAAAACAGGTTCCGCGACGTGGCGGATATCCTGATCAGCCACCAACAATTCATTAAAGCCATGCAAGGGCGCACTGCGGCTTTATCCACATTCAACGATGCGCAGTTCGACGAGGCCGCATTCGAGGCGCAACTGACGGCGGAGCGAATGCAACCGATGTGTTACTGGTACTGGTGCATGAAACTACAGGGCCGGTTTATAGCGGGTGATTATGCGGGGGCTTTAACGGCCGCCGAGCGGACTAAAGCCCTGCTCTGGTCAACAATAGGTCAAGTGCAGACGCTTTATTACCACTACTACACAGCGCTCACCATAACGGCGGTTTATCAATCAAGCCAGGGCGACGCGCAGCGCGCCTGGCGCGAGCAGCTTGCGACCCACCAGGAGCAATTGCGCGAATGGGCGGAGATTTACCCGCCGACGTTCCGCGACAAATACTTACTGGTGGCGGCCGAGACCGCTCGCATCGACGGACGAGATCTTGACGCGATGCGACTCTACCAACAAGCAATCGAAGCGGCGCATGGCGGCGGCTTTGTCCAAAACGAAGGCGTTATCCATGAGCTGGCCGCGGGGTTTTATCTGGGACGTGGATTAAAGGTCGCGGGCTATGCGCATCTTGCCGAGGCGCGCCGTTGCTTTGCACACTGGGGCGCCGTCGGCAAAATCGCTCAGCTTGAGGCGCGCTATCCGCAGGCGCTTCTTTCTTCGGGGTTGTCCGCCGCCCTCTCCCTCCGCGACGCCGAGACACAGCTGGATCTGCTCTCGGTCGCCAAGGCGTCGCAGGCCATTTCCGGGCGAATACTGCTAAAAGAATTGATCGATACGCTCATGCGCATCGTGCTGGAAAACGCAGGAGCGCAAAACGGCGCTTTGTTGATTGTGCGTAACAATGAACTGAAGCTCGCCGCCGAAGCGCGTAGCAGCGAGCAGGGCGTAGCGGTGGAGTTGCATGGCGGGAAAACGTTGCCATCCTCTCTGGCGCCCGCATCGATCGTCAATTACGTCAAGCGCAGCCGCGAGCAAATCCTGCTGGCGGATGTGGAGCAAGCCAATCCGTTTTCATCCGAGGATTCCTTTGCCCGCAGGCGGCCGAAGTCAATATTGTGTCTGCCCATTCTGCGACGGGACGCATTGCTCGGGGTGTTGTACCTCGAGAACAATCTGGTCGCTCACGCTTTCACGCCAGCGCGATTGACCATGCTGGAACTGCTGGCGTCGCAAGCCGCCATCTCGCTAGAGAACGCTCTGCTTTATGAAGACTTGCACTTACAGGAAGCGCGCATTCGCCGCTTGGTGGAATCGAATATCATCGGCGTCTTCTTCTGGCATTTGAACGGCCATATCCAGGATGCAAACGAAGCGTTTCTCCGGCTAGTGGGCTATTCCCGGCAGGAAGTGCTATCCAGAGCCGTGCTATGGACCGACTTGACGCCGCCGAAGTCCCAGGAAACAGATGCAAGAAAAATGGAAGAACTCAAACGCACCCACAGCGTTATGCCGTATGAAAAGGAATTTTTCCGTAAAGACGGCCGCCGCATCCCTGTTCTCATCGGCGCCACATTTCTTGAAGGCTCCATCGAACAAGGAATCGCTTTCGTACTTGACTTGACCAAGCAAAAGCAAGCGGAGACGCGCATCCGCCACATGGCGCATTATGATTCCCTGACCGGCCTACCCAACCGGACCTTGTTGCAGGATAGGATGAAGCAGACCATTGCTCATGTCCATCGGAATGACGCGCAACTGGCGATTCTCTTCATCGACCTGGACCATTTCAAGCACATCAACGATTCGCTCGGTCACTCCATTGGCGACCGGCTGCTACAAATGGCGGCGACGCGATTACAGCAATGCGTGCGCGAGGGCGATAGCGTAGCCCGCCTGGGCGGAGACGAATTCGTGCTGAGCGCTCCCTTGCCATCGATCCATCATGCTGCGCTGATGGCCAAGAAAGTCCTCAATGCCCTGCGCCTTACTTTCGTGATCGAAGGACATGAGTTGCATATCAACGCCAGCATTGGCATCGGCTTATATCCGGACGACGGAACCGATGTGGAGAGTTTAATGCGCGCCGCTGATATGGCGATGTACCACGCCAAGGAAAAAGGACGCGGCAATTATCAGTTCTTTACGCCCGCTCTCAACAAAGTGGCGCAGCAGCGTCTCGAAGTGGGCAATCGTTTATGTCAGGCCCTGGCGCGCGATGAATTCATGCTCTATTTTCAGCCTCAAGTAAACATGGAAACCGGAAAAATATTCGCCGCCGAGGCTTTGCTCCGCTGGCGGCAGCCGGGGGACGCGCCGATGTCCTGTGGAGAATTCATCTCGATCGCGGAAGAAACCGGCCTCATTTTACCCATTGGAGAATGGGTCTTCGCGCAAGCCTGTAAACGCCTCAAGCAATGGCGCGACGCCGGCCATTCCGAGCTGCGCATAGCGGTGAACCTTTCGGTGCGCCAGTTCTATCAACATGACTTGCCGGGAGTTATAGAGCGCTTATTGAAGGAAGCCGGCGTACCTGCAAACGCCTTGGATCTGGAAATCACCGAGAGCGTTCTGCTGCAGCGGAGCAAAGACAACATGGTCATTCTCCAGCGCCTTTGCGATATGGGCATACAACTATCAGTAGACGATTTCGGCACGGGGTATTCCAGTCTGGCGTATTTGCAACGCTTTCCTATCCATGCCCTCAAGGTGGACCAATCGTTCGTACGCGATATCGGCCAGGATGCGAAACATTCCGCCCTGGTCGCAGCTATTATCGCCATGGCGCACAGCATGCATCTAAATGTATTGGCCGAAGGCGTCGAGACGGAACATCAAGCCGCCTTCCTGCTTTCCCATGGATGCCTGGCTGGGCAGGGGTTCTATTACGGCGAGGCGGCGCCAGCGGATATGTTTATAAAAATGTTGGATAAGCAAAGTGTTGAATAAGCAAGCCGCCGGGAGCCTGTTCTTGCCACCGTTCAGTTTCCAAATGTAGGTTAGGTTGCGATAGCTACCTGACGCAGGCAGTGGTTTGTCAGGTAGCTATCGCAACCTAACCTACAAGATGTTCGAAGGGATGCAATGAAAACTGACAGGTGGTAAGGAGCCTGTTACAGCGGTTTGCAACTTAGCGTGCGTGGCCAAGAAACGGTAGACAACGGCATGCAGTTCACGGAGCATGCAGTCTTGGACCGGCGACTACATTAATTTAAATGAAGCTAACCAACAATCGCATCATCGGCTTGATCTTGACGATCATCGTCATAGCGCTTGGCGTCTGGTTGTACTCCAGCATTGAGCTCTACGACAAGACAGTCGATTCGGGTTACGAACCCGAAGCCCGTCGAAACCGTTTTTTAGCCGCCGGCTTGTTGATGGAGCAATTCGGCGCGAAGGCTATTCATTCGCCGGTATATACGCGGACGCCGACAGCGGGCGCGACGCTGGTCCTGCCCACGGAGCGAAAAGCGCTATCGGAAGCCCGTTCGGCGGAGTTGCTGCGCTGGGTGAAGGACGGCGGTCATCTCGTGGTCGTAACCTGGACTCTCTGGCGGGAAAAAGATCCGGAGCCGGATTTTCTGCTCGACCCTTTAGGCGCGCGACAAATCGAGAATGTCGCGCCCGAAAGCGAATCCGATGAAGATGATGAGGCTGAAGACGAGGAGAAAATCAAACAGGCGCTAAAGCTTAAATTGCGTCGATCGAAGCCGCTGGAAGTCGCGATGCCCGACAACGACGGCGTGCTCAAGGTCCAGTTCAATCCGCGCTTTCGCCTCGAAGACGCTAACGGCGATGCGGATTGGCGAATAGCCGACGAAAATGGCGTTCATGCATTAGGGTATTCGCTTGGCAGAGGTGAGGTGACCGTGCTGACCGACTATCATTTCATGGAGAACAGCCAGATCGGCGCATTCGATAACGCGTCCTTGCTCTACTGGCTGACAAACCCCAAGCAGGGCAAAGAAATCTGGTTCGTCTACGACGACGACATGCCTGCGCTATGGAAGTGGCTCGTCGAATACGCCTGGACCGCGCTGGTCGCCGGTTCATTGTTACTGATCTGCTGGCTTTGGGCGGCGACACGACGGCTCGGGCCGATCATTCCGCCACCCTCGCGTGAACGACGCAGCATGATTGAGCACATCACCGCGAGCGGAAGATTCCTCTGGCGGCAAAAGCGCGTCGATACGCTTTATCAAGCGGAAGTCGATGCGTTCATGCGCCAAGTACGCGCCCGCCATCCGCAATGGGCCGCGATGAGCATCGACGAGCTTGCGCGCGAGGTCGCGGGCTTGACCGGCGTGGCGATTGAAAAGGTGACAAGCGCCCTCAACGCCGCCCTGCCGCGCAACGAAGAACAATTCATGCAAGACATTTACATCATCGAAACCCTCAGGACCAAACTATGACCGACGCCACGGTAGACGAACCTTCCACTGACGATAGCCTGGATAAGACCTTCCGCATCGCATCTCGCATACGTGAAGAGATCAGCCGCGCCTTGGTTGGCCAGGAGCAAGCCGTCCATCACACACTGTTGGCGCTATTCGCGGGCGGGCACATTCTGATGGAAGGCGTTCCCGGACTCGGTAAAACGCTGCTGATTCGCGCGCTGGCGAAAACCTTCGGCGGCGGATTCTCGCGCATTCAGTTCACGCCGGACTTAATGCCGTCGGATATCACAGGCCATGCGCTCTACGAACTCAAGTCACAGGAATTCCGGATTCGCAAAGGGCCCATATTCACCCACCTGCTGCTCGCCGACGAAATAAACCGAGCGCCGGCAAAGACGCAAGCCGCGCTGCTGGAAGTCATGCAAGAGAACCAAGCAACCATCGAAGGGCAGTCGTTCGAATTGCCTCGGCCGTTCATGGTGATGGCGACGCAGAATCCCATCGAGCAGGAGGGAACCTACCCATTGCCCGAAGCGCAGCTCGATCGTTTTCTGTTCAAAGTCGTCATCGATTATCCAACCGCGACGGAAGAGACTCGCCTAGTCGAACTGGTGACCCGAGGCCATGTTGGCGATGCGCTCAATGTCTCCGATGTGCAAACGGTTGTGTCTCAACAAACCGTCGAGGCGGTGCAACAGGTTGTCTCACGCATTACGGTCGATCAACGCATCGTCGATTACGCCGTGCGCATCGTGCGCGCCACTCGCAAATGGCAAGGCTTGGCGATGGGCGCTGGACCGCGCGGCGGCATAGCGTTAGTGCGAGCCGCGCGCGCCGAAGCTGTGCTGGCGCAACGGGATTACGTAACACCGGAAGATGTGAAGTCCGTTGCGTTGCCTGCGTTGCGACACCGCGTCATGTTGTCGCCGGAGTTCGAGATGGAAGGCCATGCCACCGACACGATTTTGACGGGGTTATTGCAACGGGTCGAGGCGCCGAGGCAGTGAGGCCAACGCCGCTTTTCCTAAGGCTACTGTGGGGGTGGCTCGCGCTATCGCTTGCCGCCGCACTTTGGCCGCCGCTGGTCGAGGCATGGGCAGCGGCCGGCTTTTGCCTCTTCGCTCTTTTCGGTTTGGATATCTGGTTCATTCGGCAACAAACGCCGCCTTCCGTTGAACGCGAAATCGCTCACTCTCAGCCGGTGGGACTATGGCGTCCGGTATCGCTAACAATCTCCAACACGACTTCGCGCCCACTACGCGTAACCGCGTTCGATCATTATCCGCTGCAAAGCGACATTCAAGACCTGCCGCTGAACATGAACATCGCGCCGCGCACGCGCGCAGAAATGAATTACCAGATTCGTTTCAACAATCGCGGCGAACAAACATTCTCAGGGATTGATCTACTAATCGATGCGCCCTGGAAACTGGCGCAGCGCCGCGTATTCGTCCCCAACGAATTCACCGTGCGCGTATATCCAAACTTCGCCGCCATCGCCAAATACGCCTTGCTCGCCACCGATCATCGTCTCAGCCAAATTGGCATACGTCATCGCCGACGACGCGGACAAGGTCTCGAATTTCATCAATTGCGCGAATACCGCGAAGGCGACGCGCTGCGCCAGATCGATTGGAAGACCACCTCGCGATTACGCAAATTGATCTCGCGCGAATACCAGGACGAACGCGATCAGCAGATCATGTTCCTGCTCGATTGCGGCAATCGGATGCGAACGAAAGACGGCGCTTTATCGCACTTCGATGAAGCCCTGAATGCGATGCTGTTGTTAGCGCACGTCGCGTTGAAGCAAGGCGACGCCGTGGGATGCATGAGCTTCGGACACGATGCTCGATTAGTCCCTGCAAGGAAAGGAAGAGCGGCGCTGAGCGTGCTGATGGAAACACTGTTCGATCTGGAGCCGGGGCTCAACGCGCCAGATTATGCAACCGCCGCCACCCGCCTCGCCGAGGCGACCGATAAACGATCGCTGGTATTGATCCTCACCAACCTGCGCGATGAAGACAGTGACGAACTGGCCACCGCCGTCAAAGTTTTGCGTAAACGACATTTGGTTGTCGTGGCGAGCCTTCGAGAAACAGCCGTGACGCAATTGGCCTCCACGCCGGTAACCGATTTCAACAGCGCCCTCACCATCGCCGCCGCGCGGCACTACTTCAACGCGCGTCATCAAACGCTGGAAAGATTGAAGCTAAGCGGCGCGCAGATTCTGGATGTGGAGCCGGCCGCGCTGCCGGTGGCGTTGGTGAACCGGTATTTGGATATCAAGCGGAGGGGCGTGTTGTAGGCAGGAAATTGCGTTATCTCCATCGGCCGTTGGGGGACACGGGCAAGAATTTTGTAGATATTCCTCAACCATTCCGAACAGTCGCCAGAATGCATGGGCAATCATACGATGTCCGTTTTTCGGAGTCGCAACCCAACTACCACTATCGGCCACAAACAGCCGGTCATCGATTCGGCAACGCTGTCATTGGAGCGGCGGCTTCACTCTGAAACCGGCCGAACGGTACGGGAACGATGTGGCAAATGCTGTCATTCAAGTAACTCATTGTGAACGGCTGCTACTGTTCCGGCTGCAGAGGCTTGACGAATTTACTGAACCCCAAAATGCCGCTAACGCTCGCTCTGAAAGAGACCAATCTGGTACATCTCCAACAATTGGTCTGCCCTTGAGGAGTGTGGCCGCCCTTTGGTCTTGGTGCGGTAAGCCTCGGAAGCTTCCTTGCCACACCAAGGAAGGATGTCGGCCGGGCGCGATGGATGCTCCGAAAGATAGGCAGTCAGGTCATAAACCTTCCCGTTGATTGCCATCCAGCAATCACCCTCTTTAGCGTGAAGCGCCACCTCCGTAAGCTTGAACCGCTTTTCCACGATCGCAGCGGTGTTTTCCGCCTGGTTTGGTCGCCAACTGCTGCCCAAGCAGATTCCTAATATGCCTAGCCAAAAAACTGCCGTCGCTAAGTAGAAAAGCTTGCGATTCATCGAAAATCAAACCTTTCAAAATGAATTTTCTCGGCGGAAACGCCTCGCGCCAGCAAAAGACTAACCGCCGCTGTTACCAGTTCGGGCGGTCCGCAAAGGTAGCATTCCAGTCCGCTCAGCTCGCGCGCATTGGGAATAATCTCGAAAAGTTCTGGCGCCTGGTCACCGCATTCCTTGGCCGTTAGTTTCAAGAGGGACTGAGATATTGCAAATGCTCGTAACTCATCCAAGTAAGCAGCATCCTGCTCCGTTCGATAAAGATAAACAAGCTGGACCGGCTGGGTGATTGAGCGTGTTCGCAAGAGTGCCAGAAATGGCGTAATGCCAATGCCTCCCGCAATCCAAAGGCTTGGCCCAGCCGTCTGATTAGCCAAAAAAGTTCCGAAGGGGCCTTGGATACGAGCGGAACCGCCGCACTCTATTGACTGGAGATGGTGAGTGCAATCGCCCAGCGACTTAATTCCCAACGACAACTCACCATTTGAGGCTAGCCCACTAATGGTGAATGGGTGAAATTCTTTGCACCCCCGGAAGTTCTGGCTGTCATAGAAGGCGGCCAGAACGAACTGGCCAGGGCGAGCTTCGATAGATTGCGATAAAGGTTTTAGGACAATCTCGACAATGTCCTTGGCAGGCCTCAGGATCTGACTGACGACGTAGGGCTTGGCGGCCATTCCAAAGTCAGCCCTGACAACCCGCCAAAATATAAATCCAATGGCTACCAAGGGAGTCCAGAGAAGGGAATAGTTCACCCCCAACAGAAGAAGGTGTCCTGCCCCCAAAATGACAGAGACGCTCAGCAGCCCATGGAGCCAGCGCCAACTCGAATAGCGGATGCTTGATGCCAGAGCTGCAGCCAGCCCTACCATCATGCATAGCAAAGACGCCCAACCCAGCCAACCTGGCCACCCCTGCTCCCAAGGAGCAAGGGTCGACCAGGCCAGACTTGGACGTTCTTCCCAGGCATCAATTGCCAGCGCAAGCGGATGAACAAGAACAACGATGTAGGCAGCCAGACCGAGCCGGTGATGCCACGCATACATCCGCTCCAATCCCCCCAGGCGATTCGCCAGCCAAGGCTCTCGGATGATGAACAGCAAACTGGCGAGCAGCAGTCCACAACAAGTCCAGCCAGATACGATTGCCAAACTACGCCAGACAGAAAGCCCTTCAGGAAACGCCCAGAATACCGGTATTCCGACCAGCAAAGCACTAACTAGGGGGATGGATAAGTTACGGGTCATGAATTGGGAAGAGCAGGTTAATGGCTCGAATCCAGTGGGCGTAGATGTTCGCAAAAATCGCGTCTTTCCGCGGGTAGTTGAAGCCCTTTCTCTGCTGCCCTTGCCGCCATGACTCGATGGTGTTGCAACTGATATGCGTGACAAGCATCGTAGCTTCTAAAAGCACGAATCTTGGCTTGATGTTCGAGGCGTTCTTCCGGTGACATCAAGTACCAGCCAGTTGTGTTCCCCTCGTTTGCCCGCCACGGACCCCGAGCCAATGCAGAGCCGATGAACACGAACGACAACGCTGTGATCATCCAACATGCCAGCTTTACAGTCATTAGCCACCCGATAATTAAGGAACGGATAATATGCTTTACCTTATTGATGCAGGCTTATGCTGGTGTGTTTTCGAGCCACCCTCGTGAAGCCGTGATGCTGCGCGCGGAGTCGCCAGTGCAGATAAATAGAACGTTGTAGATTTTTTCGGTCATGTCATGCTACTTCGGTAATGTGCTCGGCCAATTCCAAAAGACGATCCACGCCGACGGGCTCATTTTTTAACAGGGACACGACAGCAAAGCGTTTAGCGTGACGAGTAGCAACGGCCTCAATTTCGCGTAGCTCGTTATGCGCTCGTTGTCGCAACAGCGGCGAGCGCGGCGCACTAGCGGCAATGCTGTTATTGACCACCCATGCCCATGGTTCAATGCTGGCGCGGCGCAAGTCAGCTTGCAGGTTGGCGGCTTCGAGTACCGGCGTAGTTTCCGCCAGCGTGACGATGAGAATCTTCGTCTGTTTGGGATCTTGCAACTGCATCATCGGCGTCGTGTAGTGCACGCCAGTGCTACCCATCTGCCGCACGATTTCTCGGTGATAGGCGCCGGTCGCATCCAGCAGCAACAAGGTATGTCCCGTGGGTGCGGTATCCATGACTACGAACTTTTTGCCCGCTTCACGGATGATTCGCGAGAAAGCCTGGAATACAGCGATCTCTTCGGTACAGGGCGAACGCAAATCTTCTTCCAGCAAGGCGCGGCCTTGCGCATCGAGCTGCGCTCCCTTAGTCGCGAGTACATGTTGCCGGTAACGCTCTGTCTCAACGCGCGGGTCGATCCGGCCAACGGTGAGATTGGCTAGCGTGCCTTCCAGTGTTTCGGCGAGATGTGCAGCCGGGTCTGATGTTGTCAGATGGACGGGCAGTCCGCGAGAAGCGAGTTCTACGGCGACAGCCGCTGCCAGTGTGGTTTTACCGACGCCGCCTTTGCCCATCAGCATGATGAGGCCATGGCCGTCGGCGGCGATGTCATCGACTAGCGTGGACAGATCGGGCGCGTTCAGCGTCGGTGGGAGTTCAACGTTGCCGCTTTCCGTGACGGCGGTGTCGCTATCCAGTAATTGGCGTAGAGCATCCAGTCCCACTAGGTTAAATGGCTTGAGCGAAACCTGATCGCGTGGCAAGGGCTTAAGCGCCTCGGGAATTGCCGACAAAGCCGCCTGCTCTCGCTCGCAGATCGCCGCCGCCAGTGCATCTTGTTTCGCCTCGCCAGCAGGTAGCACCCCATTAATAACGAGGTACTGTTGCGATAGACCGATAGCTGCGAGTTCTTCATGCGTGCGAGCAGCTTCCCGAAGCGTCGCATGTTGGGCACGGGCAACCAGAACCAAGCGCGTATGCAGTGGATCGGCCAAGGCGTCGACGGCGGCTTTGTATTGCGAGCGCTGTTTTTCTAGCCCGGCCAGTGGGCCAAGGCAAGATGCATCACCTTTACCTTCTTCGAGGAAGCCACTCCATGCACCCGGCAATTGCAACAGGCGGATGGTATGCCCAGTGGGCGCCGTGTCGAAAATGATGTGATCAAAGCGCTCTGTCAGTGCCGAGTCGATCATCAGCGCCGTAAACTCATCGAAAGCCGCAATCTCAGTCGTGCAAGCGCCCGATAGCTGTTCCTCAATCCCCTTAACCACCGATTCGGGCAACACGCCGCGGACCGGACCAACGATGCGATCTCGATAGGCTTGCGCGGCAGCCTGGGGGTCAATTTCCATCGCGTACAGGTTGGGTACGGCAGGAATGGCTGTGATCTGATTGCCGATGTTCAAACCGAATACCTGGCCCACATTGGACGCCGGATCTGTGCTGACCAGGAGCATGCGCCTGCCTTCTCCGGCAAGCAGGACAGCGGTAGCGCAGGCAATAGAAGTCTTGCCCACGCCACCCTTACCTGTGAAGAAAAGAAAGCGCGGAGGATGATCGAGAAACTTCATAATGGCGCCCCTGAGGTTCAACCGCAGCGACTGCCAGAGCAGCAGCCACCTTGCGGTTTAACTTCTACAGTTTCCGCGATGCCTGCCCAGCGGGCCAGTTCTGTCCGGTTTGGGTAACGTCCGGCCAAGGCCACTTCGCCATCGACCAGAATCAGCGGAAGCGCCTCGGCTCCCGAGCGCTCCAAAAATGCTTTCACGGTCGCGCTATCGGCAAACGCCATCGGTTGTTGGGCCAGGTTAAAGCGCTCAATCTGCGCGCCATTCTGTTTGGCCCAATCCACATCAGCCGAAAAACTGACCAGCGCCTGATCCACATCGACACCGCATACACCTGTGTTGCAACACAGCGCAGGAGCGAACACTTGAATCGATTTCATGTGAAACCTCCATCAAATACTGAAATACGGCGTTGAAATTGCAAGCTCAGCGCTTGAACATGAAAAAAAACAGATGGCGCGCCTGCCACTAATGATGAATCGGCAATACGTTTATCGGAATCCTCAGGTACGCCACCCCGTTCTCGTCCGCTGGCGGTAACTGACCCGCACGAACGTTGACTTGAATCGACGGCAATATCAGCGTTGGTACTTCGAGCGTGGAATCCCTCGCCGTGCGAAGTGCGACGAATTCATCTTCGCTGATCCCATCGCGCACATGGATGTTATGGCGTCGTTGCTCTGCCACGGTGGTTTGCCACTTCGCATCACGCGACGCGGGTGGGTAATCGTGGCACATGTACATAGTCGTTTCTGGCGGTAAAACCAACAGCCTACGCATCGATCGATATAGCTGGCGCGCGTCGCCGCCGGGGAAGTCTGCTCGCGCGCTGCCAACATCGGGCATAAACAATGTATCGCCCACGAACACCGCGCCATCTATCAGATACGCCATATCGGCCGGTGTGTGACCTGGCGCTAGCAAAGCGGTTGCTTCCACCTCCCCAATCTTGAACAGCTCGCCATCCTTGAACAGGTGATCAAACTGACTTCCATCAGGAAGAAAATTACGCTCGAGGTTGTAGATTTTCTTGAACGTCGCTTGCACTTCGCGGATGTTCTCGCCAATAGCGATCCGCCCACCGAGATGCTGCTGAAGGTAGCGAGCAGCCGATAGATGATCGGCATGCGCATGAGTTTCCAGAATCCAATCGATGGTAAGCCCATTATCTCGCGCATAGGCGAGCAACTGGTCAGCTGATCGAGTGCCGGTGTGCCCGGATTTGAAGTCGTAGTCGAGCACCGGATCGATGATCGCAGCGTGCTTTGTCGCGGGATCCCAGACGGCATACGAAATGGTCGATGTTTTCGGATCGAAGAAAGCCTGAGTCGTGATTCTGCCGCTCATGATGGACTCCAATCACTCACTTAACATTCTATTGATTAATGTTATATCAG
>DATLHW010000272.1:0-3048 GCA_035539675.1 Burkholderiales bacterium
ACCCGCGGCGGCAGCAGCAGGCCTTGGCTTCGGTCTACCCCATTTTTATAACGTCGGCTCATCTCTATGTCTTCCATTCATCAACCATCCAAGCAACGGGCGACATCGCAGCAGGTTGACGGGAATATTTTTACAGTCTCTGCCGCTCAGAATGACAATGGGAAAGGATAGGAGATTGAGGTGTAGGAGCGAACTTGCTCGCGATTGCCAGCGTGATTACGGACGCAATCGCGAGCAAGCTCGCTCCTACACCTCGAAGGTTTAACTAATGGGCGCCAAAACACCCGAGCTATCAGAACGGCAAAACCGCATCCGGCTTGGCCTTCAGGATCACCTGCCGGAAATCGTTCTGAATGCGCTTCAACGCCGCCTCGTCATCCGCTTCAAAGCGAAGAACAATGACCGGCGTCGTATTGGACGAACGGGCCAATCCGAAGCCGTCCGCGTATTCCACCCGCAGACCATCGATAGTGATGATTTCCTTTGGATTGTCGAACTTCGCCGTTTTCTGCATCTCGGCGATCAACGCGTAGTTCTCGCCTTCATTCAGTTGAATTTGCAGTTCCGGCGTGGACACCGCATCGGGCAGGCTGTGTAGGGTTTCATCAATGTCCGCTTGTCCGGAAAGAAACTCCAGCAAGCGCGCGCCCGCATAGAGTCCATCGTCGAAACCGTACCAACGCTCCTTGAAGAACATGTGGCCGCTCATTTCCCCCGCCAGCAGGGCGCCGCTTTCGCGCATTTTCGATTTGATCAACGAATGTCCTGTTTTCCACAACGTTGGCCGGCCGCCGCGTTCGCGTATCCAGGAAAACAAATTGCGCGTGCATTTCACGTCGAAGATGATTTCCGCACCGGGATTGCGAGTCAGCACATCGGCGGCGAAGAGCATCAACTGCCGATCCGGATAAATGATCGTGCCGTCTTTGGTGACGACGCCGAGGCGGTCGCCATCGCCATCGAAGGCCAGACCGATTTCCGCGTCGGATGTTTTTAGTTCGCGGATGACGTCTTCCAGGTTGTGCGGCTGCGAGGGATCGGGATGATGATTCGGAAACGTCCCATCGACCTCGCAGAAAAGTTCTATTACTTCGCAGCCCATCGCTCGGTACAGCGCAGGGGCGAATGCGCCGGGCACGCCATTGCCCGCATCGACAATGATCTTCATCGGCCGTTTCAGCTTGACGTCCTTGATGATGCGGCTGACGTAATCCTGGCTAATGTCCTTCTGGCTGTATCGGCCATTGCCGTTGACCAAGTCGCCGCTTTCCAGTCGTTGCCGTAATTTTTGAATGGCTTCTCCCGCCAGCGTTTCGCCGGCCAGCACCATTTTGAGACCGTTGTAGTCCGGCGGATTGTGGCTGCCCGTCACCATGACGCTACAGCCGGTCTCCAGATGATAAGCGGCGAAGTAGGTCATCGGCGTGACAACGAGGCCGATGTCGATGACGTCGCAGCCGGATTTTTGTATCCCACGCGCCAGCGCTTGAGATAGATCCGGACCGGATAGGCGGCCGTCGCGTCCGATGACGATGGCCTTCTGATCTCTCGCCCGAGCTTCGGAGCCGATTGCATGCCCGATGCCTTCGACAATTTCAGGCGTGAGCGTTTTTCCGACGATGCCCCGGATGTCGTAGGCTTTGAAGATTTCTTTTGGGTACATTTGGTTTCTTTCGTTTCAGTTATTTAAGGTGTTCTATAAACGGAGGGTACAGAAGGGATGCAGGCGATTGCCGCAACCCAGAAGCGCGGTATGCCCGGCGGACTTTTAACGGGAAACTATAAATCCACCGTATCAAAATGATGCATTAAGCGATCCGGCAACCAGCAAAGGTGACCCGGAAACGGCCCGGACACGAATCCCACATGCCCGCCCGTCGCCGGATATTCCAATTGGACATGCGCCGAGACTTCTTGGTTCCGAGGCAGTGAAATAGCGGGCACGAAAGGGTCGTTCAATGCATTCAGCACCAATGTCGGAACTGCGATGTGTCTCAGCAACGGTTTGCTGCTTGCTCGAGTCCAATAGTCGTCGGCGTCACGATAGCCGTGTAGCGGCGCAGTGACGGCGCCGTCGAATTCGTACAGGTTGCGGGATTGCCGCATGACGTTACCGTCGAACAGCTCAGGATAGTCCGTCAGTTTGGCGAGGCTCTTTTTCTTCAGTGTGGTGAGAAACATGCGGGTGTAAACCATATTGAAACCGCGTTGCAGATTGAAACCGCAAGCGGCGAGGTCGATGGGCGCGCAAACAGAGCCGCCAGCGCTCACGATCTCCCGCGCCGCTTCGCCTTGTTCGCCCAACCATTTCAGCAATATGTTGCCGCCTATCGATATCCCCGCGACAAAGATGCGACTTTTCGCGTGCATCTTTTTCAACCGTCGCAACACCCACTCCATTTCCGCGCTGTCGCCAGAGTGATAGGCCCGCGGCAGGCGATTCACTTCGCCGCTACAACCGCGGAAGTGGACGACGGCGCCGACCGCGCCTCGATGCCGCACCGCTTTCATGAACGAAAGCGCGTAGTGACTGTTCGAACTACCTTCCAGACCATGGAAGAGAACATACAGCGGCCCCGCGGTATCGCCATCCATCCAATCCAGATCGATGAAGTCGCCATCGGGCGTCTCCCATCGTTCGCGTCTGTAGATAAGTCGAGAGCGCAGCGCTAGTTTGGCGCTATAAATCGTTTGCAGGTTGCCGCCGGGTAACCACACGGGCGCCGAGTATGAAGGATGTGATTCCATTTTCAAATTAATCGCGCCCTTTGGCGGCGTTGCTTGCCATACGAGGCCGGCTATGCAGGTGTCTGTATCGATGGGGTGGGAAGCGGAAAGACATGGCTGAGTTTGCCAACCGTTGAGGAATTCGGCAAGTGGGGTCCGGTATGTCCTTGTGGCGTATTGAATTCGCGACAGACTTCGATTGTTGTCGCGTTAATGTCGTTGCTCCCCTAAAGGAGGCAACCTAATCGATAGAGTTGCGGCGCCGTTGCTATTCACCGGCCCCATGAAGCGCAGAATTGGAGCCAGTTGCTCTGTGAATGC
>DATLHW010000273.1:0-4709 GCA_035539675.1 Burkholderiales bacterium
TCGCGAGCGGCCTCAGACGCTTTATCGAAATGTCTACTGTAGTCCCTGCAAGCGCATGATCTCCCGTATTTCCGCTGCACTCGGTCATGCGCTTGCCCAATATCTGAGTAAGCCCAACACGGCCTATACGCCGTTGACCACGAACGATCCAGTTAAGTTGGCGGCGACCATAAGGGCGGGCGATGTTTTGCTCGTTGAGGGAAATACCCGGTTTAGCACTACAGTTAAATACATCACGCAATCGACTTGGTCGCACTCGGCATTGTGTGTCGGTAGTGCGCTGGATATCGGCGACCCTAAAGGGGAGCCGGTGTTGATCGAGGCGGATGTGCTTGAGGGGGTGATCGGCGTGCCCTTAAGTAAGTATGCCTGGATGCACACTAGAATTTGCCGACCCATAAATTTAAGTGACGCGGATCTGCAAAAAGTAATTCAATACGTGGTTGCCCGACTCGGGCACACCTACGATCTCAAGAACGTCATTGATTTAGCCCGCTACTTATTGCCTGAGCCTCCTATCCCTGCCCGATGGCGGCGTCGGCTGCTTACTTTGGGGAGCGGCGATCCAACGAAGGCGATTTGCTCAACTTTGATTGCTCAGGCGTTTCATTCGGTTCGATATCCTATATTGCCGGTGGCGAAACCAGAATTCGGTCGTCCCGGAATGAATGAAATTGAGCGTCACGAACAGGAGTTGTTAGAAGCGCGCCACCATAGCCTTTATGCGCCGCGGGATTTTGATATTTCCCCATACTTCCAGATTGTGAAGCCTACAATTGAGAGTGGCTTTGATTACAGGCGGATGCGTTGGTACGAGTTGCCGCTTGAGACGAATAAGGACGAGACTGTTTCTTCTCCCAAGATTTCCGCCTGAGATTTTTACCTGGATGCGGGCACGCTTCGCATGCGAAAATTCATAAACTTGTTTGAAAGATGCGTGCGGTTCCTGGCGGTTTTATCAGCATTCCCCGCAGCCGAAGGGCAATCCGCACCCATTCTTTCAACCTCCTTATCGACTAAGACTTTCCCTGAATTCGACAGAGCATCATCATGAAAAACGGCTTTACCACGACTATTCTTCATTCGGACCTCGAATCGCCAATCGAGCATTTTGCGGTTCACAAACCCATGCATCCGTCCGTCGCGTTCGGGTACCCAGAATCCCGGGACTTGGCGAAAGTGTTCAAGGGTGAGCTGTCCGGCTATGCCTATGGCCGACAGGGCAACCCAACGACTGCCGCGTTGGAAGTTAAAGTCAACAAGATGGAAGAGGGAGTCTCTACGGTTTGTTTCAGTTCCGGCATGGCGGCGATCGCCGCGACGTTTGCGGCATTGTTGCGGGCGGGCGACCACGTCGTATCGAGCTCATTTCTATTTGGCAATACTAATAGCCTTTTCGGCACCTTCAACACCTTTGACTGCGACGTCAGTTTTGTCGATGCGACCGATGTCGAAAATGTGGCTCGCGCCATACGTCCTAACACTCGACTGGTGTTTGTCGAAACGATCGCCAATCCCCGGACGCAGGTCGCGGATTTGGCGCGCATCGGAGAACTTTGCGCCAAGGAAGGAATTCTGTACGTGGTCGATAACACCATGACATCGCCGTATTTGTTTCGTCCCAAAAACACCCAAGCTAGCTTGGTCATCAATTCGTTGACGAAATATATCGGTGGTCATGGCAACGCGTTAGGTGGCGCCGTAACGGATACCGGTTTGTTCGATTGGACGCGTTTTCCAAACATTTACGATAACTATAAGAAGGCCGCGCCTACGCTATGGGGTAGCACTCAGATTCGCAAGAAAGGACTGCGCGACCTCGGTAGCACGCTCTCAGCTGAGCATGCGCACCGATTGGCTATTGGCGCTGAAACGCTGGCGCTCCGGATGGAGCGTTCTTCTGACAATGCGCTTCAGTTAGCGCGTTTTCTGGCGTCGCATCCAAAGGTGGCCAAGGTGTATTACCCGGGTCTCGAGGATCACCCTCAACATCAGCTTGCGCGCGAGCTTTTCAAAACTAGCGGCGCGTTAATGAGCATAGAGTTGAAAGATGGTATTGACTGCTTCGATTTTCTGGACCGTTTGCGGCTTGTTATTTCGTCAAGCCATCTTGGCGACAATCGAACGCTCGCGATTCCCGTTGCGCACACAATTTATTGGGAGATGGGCGCCGAGCGGCGTGCGGAAATGGGTATTGCCGATTCATTGATCCGGTTGTCGATTGGTATCGAAGATTTCACCGATTTGAGGGGTGATTTCGAACAAGCGCTGGCCGGTAGCGGAGGCGCTTAGTAGCCGTCTTCTCGCAACCGTCGATGGCCCATATCCCTTAACTACTAAAAATACTGCGAACGGGAGCCTATCTGAGACTCGGCATTATCGCGTTCGCGCTGGGTGTGCTTATATTGCAGACCCGGCCAGAACTACCGCCAGCGTGGGGGCTCGCAGCCTTGTTACCGCTGTTGGGTTTGGTAATGGCATTTCATAGCCAGAACGACTTCAGAAAGTATCTGCGACTAGGCGCTTGGATTGTGCTGGCAGGCGGCGCGGGATTCTATTGGGCGGCGGGTTACGCGGCGTGGCGAATGTCCGACGTATTGCCTGCGAACTTGGAAGGCCAGGATGTTCGCATTGTCGGTGTGGTCGCTACGTTGCCTCAGCAAACCGAGCGGGGAGGCCGCTTCGAATTTGATGTGGAACGGGTGATTGGCGTGGGCATATCCATTCCTCAGCATATTTCCCTGAGTTGGTATCGCGACCGCCGCGCCGAGGTGAAAAGCGCAGCCATTCCTTTCCGGGTCGGCGAACGATGGGAATTGACTGCTCGCCTACGACAACCGCATGGTTCGGTGAATCCGTATGGCTATGACTTCGAGTTGTGGGCGCTGGAAAATAATATTCGCGCTACTGGTTACATACGCTCCGATGATGAAAATCGTCGTTTGAATGACTTCGTTGCCCACCCACGCTATGTGGTGGAGCGACTGCGAGAGTTTATTCGCGAGCGCTTTGTCACGGTGCTGAGGGATAAGCCCTACGCGGCGGTGCTCGTTGCGCTTGCGATCGGCGATCAATCCGGTATTCCGCAAGCTCAATGGAAAACATTCTGGCGTACCGGCGTTGGTCATCTGATCAGCATCTCCGGCTTGCATATCACGATGCTTGCCGCCCTGGCCGCCGGCGTCGTGGGTTGGCTATGGCGGCGTACGCGTTTTACTCTCCAGTTACCTGCCCATAAGGCTGCGGCCATGGCTGGATTTGTAGCGGCATTGGTTTATTCGCTACTGGCAGGCTTTTCGATTCCAACGCAGCGTACGTTATATATGTTGGCCATCGCGGCGCTTGCGATATGGCTCAACCAATTGAGCTCCGCAAGTCGCGTACTGGCGCTCGCGCTATTGCTGGTTCTGTTATTGGATCCCTGGGCCGTACTGGCGCCTGGGTTCTGGTTATCCTTCGGTGCTGTCGCGGTCATTTTCTATTTAACCAGTAACCGTCGGGCCGAGGAGGGATGGTTCGCGGCGGCCGCTCGAACCCAGTTGGCCGTTACGGTTGGACTGGTTCCGCTGCTTTTGGGAATGTTTCAGCAGGTATCGTTGGTTTCACCCATTGCGAATGCTTTCTCAATTCCACTGGTGAGCTTCCTTATTGTTCCGATGATTCTAGGGGCGGCAGTGTTGCCGCTGGATTGGCTGCTGCATTTTGCGCATTGGCTTATGGCGGGCTGCGTCGCTCTGTTGGATTGGTTGGCGTTATGGCCATCGGCTACCTGGGAAAGTCATGCGCCACCAGTTTGGACGGTCGTTCTGGGTGTTGCAGGCGTACTTTGGCTTCTGGCGCCGCGTGGTCTTCCGGCTCGCTGGCTGGGCGCCTTATGGTTGGCGCCGATGGTTTTTGTGGCCACGGCGCGACCCGGCCCAGGCGCTCTCTGGCTTACCGCATTGGATGTTGGGCAAGGCTTAGCGCTTGTCGTTCAAACCCAAAACCACACATTGCTCTACGATACGGGGCCGAGTTGGGGAGGGGATACCGATAGCGGAAGTCGCATTGTTGTCCCTCATCTAAGGGCTAGCGGCGTTCGTCATTTAGAGGGGATGGTGGTGAGTCATGCAGACAATGACCACAGCGGCGGCGCCGTCTCGGTATTGGATAACGTAAGAACTAATTGGCTTCTCTCTTCATTGTCGGAAAATTCGCCTATCATCGGAAAGACCGAACAACCGATTCGTTGCCAAGTGGGCCAGCAGTGGGAATGGGACGAGGTGAGTTTCGAGGTGCTCCATCCTTTGCCGACATCGTATCTCGAGGAAAAGCGGAAGACGAATGACCTTAGTTGCGTGGTGAAAATAACGTCCTCTCATGGTTCCGCGTTGCTCGCTGGTGATATCGAGGCGATTTCCGAAGCGGAAATTTTGGCACGCTCGACCGCCGAGAAAATCCGCGCCGATGTTCTTGTGGTCCCTCACCATGGTAGTCGCACTTCGTCAACCGACGCGTTTGTCACCGCCGCAAACCCAAAGTTGGCGCTTTTCACGGTCGGCTATCGCAATCCGTTTGGTCATCCTCGCCCCGAAGTCCTCGCTCGTTACGAAACTCTCGGCGCCAAGATTTTGCGTAGCGACCATGCTGGCGCTATTGTTGTAAAGATGGATGAGCAGGGCATTTCCCACGCCTCATGGCGCGAAGAGCAAAAGCGTTACTGGCGGGCC
>DATLHW010000274.1:0-14980 GCA_035539675.1 Burkholderiales bacterium
GGATAAGAATTATGAATATAGGCCTCATTGGTCGAAAAGTTGGCATGACGCGTATCTTCACTGATGATGGGGATTCCGTGGCAGTTACCGTAGTGGACGTCTCGACTTATTATATTACACAGATAAAATCTGTTGCTCGCGATGGTTATGCGGCTATACAGCTAGGATTTGGTCTGCGTAAGGCTAGTCGAGTTAACGAATCACAGAAAGCGCATTTTGTTAAAGCTGGTGTGGAGCCGGCGATGTTTCTTCGCGAATTTCCGATGCTGAATGATGCCGTTGTCGATTGCGAAATTGGAAAGGCTATTGGCCCAGAGCTTTTTTCTGTGGGCCAGTTGGTTGATGTAACGGGGACCTCGCAGGGTAAGGGTTACGCAGGTGCAATAAAGCGGCACCATTTTAGATCAAATCGCGCGAGTCACGGTAATTCGGTTTCTCACAACGCCCCTGGCTCTATCGGGAATAGGCAGGACCCAGGGAGGGTTTTCCCCGGTAAGCGTATGTCGGGTCATCTTGGTGCTGTTCGGCGTACGGTTCAAAGGCTAGAGGTTGTAAGGGTGAATGTCGAGAAGGGTCTTCTGCTCGTTAAGGGGGCAGTGCCGGGTTCTAAGGGCGGTTGTGTGGTTGTTCGTCCGAGTGTAAAGGCGGGGATACAGCGATGAGGTTGAAGGTCATTGAGGCTAGCGGTAAGTTGGGTGAATTAACGGAGGCTTCCGACGAGCTTTTCGGTCGCGATTTCAATGAGGCGCTTGTTCATCAAGTTGTCACGGCTTTTCAGGCAAATGGTCGTAGTGGTAATCGCGCACAAAAAGGCCGTAGTGATATTAATAAGAGCACAAGGAAACCGTGGAGGCAAAAAGGTACAGGGCGAGCCCGTGCTGGTATGGCTTCGAGTCCGTTGTGGCGAGGTGGCGGGCGGATATTCCCAAATAGTCCTGAAGAAAATTTCACGCAAAAATTAAACCGCAAGATGTATCGAGCTGGGGTTGCGACAATTTTGTCTCAGCTTGTGCGAGACGATCGTTTGGTTGTTATTGAGGATTTTAAGCTGGAATTTCCTAGAACAAAATTGTTGGCGGAAAAAATAAAGGCATTGGGTTTTGCGCGAGTGATGATTGTTGCAGATGGCGTGGATGAGAACCTTTATCTATCTGCGCGTAATATGCCGACCGTGCTGGTCACTGATGTGCCGCGGGCTGATCCAGTAAACTTGATGCGTTTTCCTCATGTAATACTCACCCGAAGTGCGTTGAGGAAAATGGAGGAGGTGCTTGTATGACGAAATTTAACGAACAACGCCTGATGACGGTGCTTCGAGCGCCTGCCATTTCAGAGAAGAGTACATTCGTTGCTGATAGGGATGAGCAAGTGGTGTTTGAGGTTATAGCGGATGCGACAAAGCCAGAAATAAAGGCGGCTGTCGAATTTCTGTTCAAGGTACAAGTGAAGAGTGTGAACGTTAGTAACGTCAAAGGTAAAAGAAAACGCTCCGGGCGTTTTGTTGGTAAGCGTCGAGATTGGAAGAAAGCTTATGTGGGCTTGAAATCTGGTCAGGAAATAAACTTTGCCGAAATGCGGTAAGGAGCAAAAAAATGGCGTTAATAAAGGTTAAACCAACTTCACCTGGTCGTCGCGCGGTGGTTAAAGTCGTATCCCCGTTGTTACATAAAGGAAAGCCTGTAGCAGCGTTGCTAGAAAAGCAATCTAGGCATTCCGGACGTAATAATAATGGTCGCATCACCGTTAGACACAAAGGTGGGGGGCATAAGCAGCACTATAGATTAGTAGATTTTCGGCGCAATAAAGATGGCATTCAGGCTAAGGTGGAGCGTTTGGAATACGACCCAAACCGAACTGCGCATATTGCGTTGCTTTGCTATGAAGATGGTGAGCGTAGTTACATCATCGCACCAAAAGGCGTATTGGTGGGGGCTCAATTGCAATCTGGCTCAGATGCGCCAATCAGACCCGGAAACGCGCTCCCACTACGTAATATTCCAGTCGGCAGTACGGTGCATTGTGTGGAGATGCAACCAGGGAAAGGTGCTCAGCTTGCGCGATCCGCCGGAACTTCAGTTCAATTGTTGGCTCGTGAGTCCGAGTATGCGCAGTTACGTTTACGTTCCGGTGAAATAAGGAAGGTTCATGTGAATTGTCGGGCCACGATAGGTGAGGTCGGTAATGAGGAAAATTCGTTACGGTCCATTGGGAAGGCCGGTGCGCAACGTTGGCGCGGTATTCGTCCAACCGTGCGCGGTGTCGCGATGAATCCTGTCGATCATCCCCATGGGGGTGGTGAAGGCAAGACTGCTGCGGGCCGTCATCCTGTTACACCATGGGGTGGGCAAACAAAAGGGAAGAAAACCCGCAAGATTAAGCGCACGAACAATATGATTGTTCGTTCCCGCCATAAGAGTTAATTGAGGCTACCATCATGGCACGTTCTGTTAAAAAAGGTCCATTTGTTGATAAACATCTAATGCAAAAGGTGGAAGCGGCTAACGCAACTAAAGATAAGCGCCCGATTAAAACGTGGTCGCGCAGATCAACAGTGTTGCCGGATTTTGTTGGGCTCACAATAGCGGTGCATAACGGTAGGCAACACATTCCGGTCTATGTTTCAGAAAATATGGTTGGCCACAAACTTGGTGAGTTTGCCTTGACTCGTACTTTCAAAGGGCATGCAGCTGATAAAAAGGCGACCCAATCTGGTAAGAAATAGGAGCGCTAAAAAATGAGAGTGGATGCCAAACTTTTCGGTGCCCGGCTATCGGCTCAAAAAGGTCGACTGGTGGCGGACCAAGTGCGTGGATTGAAAGTCGAGAAGGCGTTAAATGTCCTTGGCTTTAGTCCCAAAAAGGGCGCTGTGATTATCAGGAAAGTACTGGAATCGGCAATTGCAAACGCTGAGCATAACGCCGGTGCGGACATAGATGAGTTGAGGATCGCCGTTATTTGTGTGGAAAAGGGGCCGGTTCTTAAGCGCTTCACGGCGAGAGCCAAGGGGCGCGGTAATCAGATTAGTAAGCAAACCTGCCACATTTTCCTTACTGTGGCCGACGAAGGGAAGTAACTATGGGACAGAAGATTCATCCAATTGGATTTCGGTTGTCTATCAATAAGAACTGGTTATCTCGGTGGTACGCAAGTAGTAAGACGTTCGCGGGAATGTTGCACGAAGATATCAAAGTGCGGGTATTTCTTAAGAAGAAATTAAGTCATGCGGCGGTTGGTAAAATTATCATCGAGCGTCCTGCAAAGAACGCAAAAATAACCATATTTAGCGCTAGGCCGGGTGTGGTTATAGGAAAGAAAGGGGAAGACATAGAGTCCTTGCGTGCCGGATTGCAAAAATTAATGGGGGTTCCCGTTCACGTGAATATCGAAGAAATTCGTAAGCCCGAGACCGACGCGCAGATTATCGCAGACTCAATCGCGCAGCAGCTTGAAAAGCGTGTTATGTTTCGCCGCGCCATGAAGCGGGCGATGACAAATGCAATGCGACTGGGTGCGCAAGGAATTCAGATTAAAAGCGCTGGAAGGCTGAATGGTATAGAGATAGCCAGAACGGAGTGGTATCGTGAAGGTCGCGTACCATTGCACACGTTGCGGGCGGACATCGACTATGGTTTCTCCGAGGCCAAGACTACTTACGGCGTAATTGGGGTGAAGGTGTTGGTGTTTAAGGGCGAGGTGATGGGCAGGGTTGATTCGCAGGTTGCGACAATACCGGAGCCTGAGAAGAAGGGCAGACGAGCAGGAGCGAAGCATGCTACAGCCAGCTAGGAGAAAGTATCGTAAGGAGCAAAAGGGTCGCAATACTGGTGTGGCGACGCGGGGTGCGAAGGTTAGTTTTGGGGAGTACGGCTTGAAAGCCGTCGGGCGTGGAAGATTGACTGCTCGGCAAATCGAGGCCGCTCGGCGAGCGATGACGCGCCACATAAAACGTGGCGGACGTATTTGGATTCGGATTTTTCCAGATAAACCTATTTCAAAAAAGCCGGCGGAAGTGCGGATGGGAAATGGAAAAGGCAGCCCGGAGTATTTTGTCGCCGAGATTCAACCGGGAAAAGTGCTGTATGAGATGGATGGTGTGAATGAGGCGCTAGCCCGGGAAGCATTTCGATTAGCATCTGCGAAACTTCCTATTCAGACCGTTTTCGTGACACGGCAAATTGGAAGATAACATATGATGGATACGAAGGAACTTGGTGAAAAGTCCGCGGCGGAATTGAATTTGGAGCTAGGCGCTTTGTTAAAGCTTCATTTCGGCTTACGCATTCAGAGGGCTACGCAGCAACTTACCAATACGTCTCAGCTTCGGGTGGTTAGGCGAGATATTGCTCGTGTTAAGACCATGCTTGCCAAGATAGGGATGAAATGATGCGGTCGGAGAATAAAACTGTTCGCACCCTTGTGGGGTGCATAGTAAGTGACAAGATGCAGAAGACGGTGACGGTTTTAGTGGAGCGTCGGGTTGCTCATCCTGTGATTGGTAAAGTTGTTCGGCGCTCTATGAAGTATCACGCACACTGTGATGGCGCTGGGTATAAGACGGGTGATCTAGTGACGATTCAAGAGTGTCGTCCAATTTCTAAGACCAAGTCTTGGGTGGTGACAGGTTTGGTGCAAGGATCTCGCGAAGTGTGAAGGATGGAGTGCTTGCGTCGGTTAAGGTAACTCCGTAGAATGTTGCGTTTTCCTGTGTGGGCTGGTTGCTTGTGAGATTTGTTGCTGGTTACTAGTCCTTTCTGGTTTTCCCTTCGGGTTCCAAAACTGGTCGCCTCAAATTATCGGCGTATTAAGTTGGAGAGTTAAGATGATTCAAATGCAGTCAGTGCTAGAGGTCGCAGATAACACCGGTGCGCGTTCCGTTATGTGCATTAAAGTGTTGGGTGGCTCTGGGCGACGCTATGCCTCAATTGGTGATGTTATAAAGGTTAGTGTCAAATCGGCGCAGCCGCGTGGTCGCGTGAAGAAGGGAGAGGTCTATAACGCGGTGGTGGTGCGAACCGCCAAGGGAGTTCGGCGGTCGGATGGTTCGCTTGTCAAGTTTGATGGGAATGCCGCAGTGTTATTAAACAATAAGTTGGATCCGATTGGTACTCGTATATTCGGTCCGGTTACCAGAGAGTTGCGCACGGAGCGGTTCATGAAAATTGTCTCTTTGGCGCCTGAAGTTCTTTGAGGGAGGAGTGATGCGGAAAATTCGCAGAGGCGACCAAGTGGTAGTGTTGGCGGGAAAGGATAAGGGTATGCGCGGAATTGTGTTGAGTGTGCATGTCGTTAAGGGGCTTGTGGTTGTTCAGGGGCTGAACAAAGGGAAGCGCCACGAAAAGCCGGATCCGGTGAAAGGGAAGAGTGGCGGTGTTGTTGAGTTTGAGCGGCCGCTGCACGTTTCTAATGTTGGGTTGTTTAATGAGGCGGTTCAGAGGTCTGGTCGCGTTGGGGTTAGGTATGCGGATGGCCGTAAAGGACGCTATTTCAAGTTAACCGGTGACCCAGTTGTTGTCGAGGGATTGTGAAATGACGCGGTTGCAAACTTATTACGAAGAAGATGTCGTTTCGTTGCTGATGCAGCGTTTTGGATACCGGTCAATTATGGAGGTTCCGCGGCTCACGAAAATAACTCTCAACATGGGGGTTGGTGAGGCGGTCGCAGATAAAAAGATCTTGGATAATGCCGTTGGCGACATGCTAAAGATAACTGGTCAAAAGCCAGTTATCACGAAATCCAAAAAGTCAATTGCTGGTTTTAAGGTTCGGCAGGGATATCCTGTTGGTTGCATGGTTACGCTGCGTAAAGCATACATGTACGAATTTTTGGATAGGCTGGTTTCGGTTGCTATCCCTCGGATTCGTGATTTTCGAGGTATTTCTGGAAAGTCATTTGATGGTCGAGGGAATTTCAACATGGGAGTTAAGGAGCAAATAATTTTTCCTGAGATCGAGTATGACAAAGTCGACGTTTTGCGTGGGTTAAATATTTCACTTACTACGACCGCAAAATCCGATGAAGAGTGCAAGGCGCTTCTCGTTGCCTTTAAGTTTCCCTTTAAGAGTTGAGGTAGGCGTGGCAAAAATTGCGTTAATAAATCGTGAGCGTAAACGTCGTGGGATTGTGGCGAAATTTGCGGTTAAGCGTGCGGGGCTGCTTGCAATTGCTAATGATGTCAAGGTGCGTGTTGAGGAACGATT
The DNA here is from genome assembly GCA_035539675.1 of Burkholderiales bacterium. Taxonomy (GTDB): domain Bacteria; phylum Pseudomonadota; class Gammaproteobacteria; order Burkholderiales; family DATLHW01; genus DATLHW01. The sequence goes on from DATLHW010000274.1 coordinate 6,199, forward strand.
TGCTGCTCGGTTGAAGCTTCAGGCGTTGCCGCGCAATGCAAGTCCGACACGATTGAGAAACCGTTGCGCGCTTACTGGGCGTCCTCGAGGGGTTTTTCGAAAATTCGGTTTGGGCCGTAATAAGCTTCGGGAGATCGCCATGCGTGGAGAGATTCCCGGCGTTGTCAAAGCAAGTTGGTAGTGAGGTAAAGATATGAGCATGAGTGATCCAATTGCCGATATGTTAACGCGCATCCGAAACGCGCAGGGTGCTGAAAAAGATGCTGTTATGATGCCGGCGTCAAAAGTAAAAAGGTCCATAGCTCAGGTGTTGTTGGATGAGGGCTATATCGAAGGTTTTAACGTTAAGGTCATTGGTGGACTGCCGGTGATGGAGATTAGTCTCAAGTATTACTTGGGTCGCCCGGTGATCGAGAAAATTGAACGGGTTAGTCGCCCTGGTTTGCGTATCTACCGTGGAAATGGCGATATCCCTAAGGTTATGAATGGGCTTGGAGTCGCTATTGTGTCGACGTCTAAGGGTGTTATGACGGATAGGCGAGCACGGGCCAGCGGCATCGGCGGTGAAGTGCTTTGTATAGTGGCGTAGTGGGGGAATAATGTCTCGAGTCGCGAAAAACCCGGTTTTATTACCCGCCGGTGTCGAAGTAAATATTGACCTGGGCGGTAAGGTGGTCGTGCGGGGGGGGTTAGGAACCCTCAGTCATAGCTTTGGTGATGAGGTTATTGTTCATCTAGAGGATCGAAAAGTTGTGTTCTCGGCGGCGAATAACTCCCAGCACGCTGGAGCGATGTCGGGAACGGCTCGAGCGCTGGTCGCTAATATGGTGCGTGGAGTTAATAATGGTTTCGAGAAAAAGCTTACGCTGGTTGGTGTTGGATACAAGGCGCAGGTGCAAGGTGATTTATTGAACCTTACGCTTGGATTCTCGCATCCGATAGCATATAAGCTTCCTGCGGGTGTTAAAGCGGAGACTCCGACGCAGACGGAGATCATTTTGAGGGGTATTGATAAACAGAAGGTCGGCCAGGTGGCCGCTGAGGTTCGCGCGTATCGAAAACCAGAGCCTTACAAAGGTAAGGGCGTACGCTATTCGGATGAAGTGGTTCTGCTTAAAGAAACCAAGAAGAAGTGAGTTGAGGCGTATATGGATGATAAAAAGCAGGCGCGGTTGAGGCGATCTACACGGACTCGCGTGAAGATCAAAGAGCTGAAGGTAATGAGGTTATCAGTTCACCGAAGTAATCAGCATATTTATGCGCAGATCGTGGATTCTACGCTTGGAAAAATTGTTGCGAGCGCATCATCAGTTGAGTGCGAGGTTCGTGGGAGTTTGGCGAACGGTGGCAACAAAGCGGCAGCCAGTGTAGTTGGGAAGCGCATTGCAGAAAAAGCGAGGGCAATTGGTGTTGAGGTCGTCGCCTTTGATCGATCGGGTTTTCGTTACCATGGCCGCGTTAAGGCGTTAGCCGATGCAGCTCGAGAAGCTGGCTTGGCGTTTTAGTCAGAACAGGATATTACACAATGGCAAAAATCGAAACCGAAGAGCGTGGTGATGGTCTCCGTGAAAAGATGGTCGCGGTTAATCGTGTCACGAAAGTGGTGAAGGGTGGTCGCATACTCGGGTTTGCAGCGCTAACGGTTGTAGGGGATGGTGACGGTGGCGTTGGTATGGGAAAAGGTAAGGCCCGAGAGGTTCCTGTTGCGGTACAGAAGGCCATGGAGCAGGCGCGTCGTAAAATGGTGAAGGTTAATCTGAAGAGTGGAACTTTGCATCATTCAATTATAGGTAAACACGGCGCGGCGACGGTGTTTATGCAACCGGCAGCGGATGGTACTGGGATTATCGCCGGTGGCCCTATGCGCGCGGTGTTTGAGGTTATGGGGATGACCAATGTCTTGGCTAAATGTCATGGGTCTACTAATCCTTATAACGTAATTCGGGCAACGCTTAAGGGATTGGCAGAAATGAGTAGGCCGTCCGAAGTTGCTGCAAAACGCGGCAAGACGATTGAAGAAATCTTTGGGTGAGCTTATGGGCGAGGAAAAAATTGTAAGTATTACATTGTTCAAAAGCGTTATCGGAACTAAAGCATCTCATCGCGCTACAGTGCTTGGGCTTGGACTCAAGCGTATTGGACAAACAGTAATGGTGAGAGACACGCCTGAGATACGAGGCATGATAAAAAAGGTGGCGTATCTTCTTAAGGCTGAGGTATAGAAATGTTACTTAACTCAATTAAGCCGGCTATTGGTTCAAAAAGAGATCGAAAGAGAGTTGGACGGGGTATCGGAAGCGGGCTGGGAAAAACCGCAGGCCGTGGACATAAAGGGCAAAAATCTCGTTCTGGCGGGTTTCATAAAGTAGGATTTGAAGGAGGGCAAATGCCCCTTCAAAGGCGGTTGCCTAAACGTGGGTTTGTTTCTATTGCGCAATCTGTTCCGGAAGTCAGGTTGGGTGATCTTGCTAAATTGACGGTAACAGAGATTGATTTGCTTGTTTTGAAGCAGGCTCGTCTTATACCGGGCGGGGCGAAGGTTGCAAAGGTTTTTTTAAGTGGCTCGCTTAGTAAAGCTATCACACTTAAAGGCGTAAATGTTACGGCTGGTGCGAAAGCAGCCATTGAGACGGCCGGAGGCGTTGTGGCCTCGCTGGAGGGGTAATCGTTGGCTAAAACTGCTCTTGGTATCGGAAGCAAAATGGGAGACTTAAAGCGGCGCGTTGTTTTTCTTTTGGGTGCGCTTGTCGTCTACCGTATTGGTGCGCACATTCCTGTGCCAGGCATAGATCCGCTAGTGTTATCGAGGTTGTTCGAGTCACAACAAGGCGGTATATTGGGAATGTTTAATATGTTCTCAGGTGGTGCCTTGTCACGTTTCACTGTGTTCGCTTTAGGCATCATGCCTTATATTTCTGCATCAATCATAATGCAGTTGTTGACAGTGGTTTTACCCAGTTTGGAGCAACTTAAGAAAGACGGTGAGGCGGGTAGGCGAAAGATTACAAAATATACCCGATTTGGAACGGTGGCACTTGCATTATTTCAGGCGTTCGGTATTGCTACGGCACTTGAAGGTCAGTCAGGGTTGGTGTTAGAACCGGGGATTTTTTTTCGGTTGACGACTATGATTACCCTTGTTACTGGGACAATGTTTTTGATGTGGTTAGGAGAGCAAATCACTGAACGCGGGCTTGGTAACGGTATATCAATTATCATATTCGCTGGAATTGTCGCAGGCTTACCCCATGCGATAGGCGGAACGTTGGAATTATTGAATACTGGATCTTTTTCCATTCCTTTCGTTGCAATTCTATTTGCGGCAGTCGTAATGGTGACATGGGTGGTAGTGTTCGTAGAACGCGGTCAACGCAAGATTTTGGTGAATTATGCCAAACGCCAAGTGGGAAATAAGTTGTATGGAGGCCAAAGTTCACATTTGCCATTGAAGTTGAATATGGCCGGCGTAATACCTCCAATATTCGCGTCAAGTATTATTCTATTTCCAGCTACATTAGCGGGTTGGTTTAGTAATAGTGAGCAATTTGGATGGCTAAAAGACGTGGGGGCGGCTCTCCATCCTGGCCAGCCGGTTTATGTGCTCTTGTATATGTCTGCGATCGTATTTTTTTGTTTTTTTTATACCGCATTGGTATTTAATCCAAAAGAAACGGCTGATAATTTAAAGAAAAGCGGTGCGTTCTTGCCTGGTATCCGGCCAGGAGAGCAAACGGCGCGTTACATTGATAAGATAATCACTCGGTTAACGTTAATTGGTGCCGTGTATATTGCGTCTGTTTGCTTGTTGCCAGAGTTGTTGATTGTTAAATTTAATGTTCCTTTTTATTTTGGTGGTACATCGCTGTTAATCATAGTCGTAGTCACGATGGATTTTATGGCGCAAGTTCAAGCCTATGTAATGTCTCATCAATATGAAAGTTTGCTTAAAAAAGCCAACTTTAAAGGTGGCTTTTCGGCTCGTTAGCATGGATTGGCGGTTTAAAATTTTGTCGATGGTTAATGACTAAAGAAGAAACCATACAAATGCAAGGGGAGATTTTAGAGGCGCTCCCTAATGCTACGTTCCAAGTCAAACTTGAGAATGGGCATGTCGTTTTAGGTCACATTTCAGGTAAAATGCGAATGCATTATATCCGCATTTTACCTGGAGATAAGGTAACAGTAGAGTTAACGCCCTACGATTTAAGCCGAGTGCGAATCATTTTTCGTGCAAAGTAAAAATTGGGGCGGGTGAAAAAAGGGGTTTAAGAAATGAGAGTACAAGCATCCGTAAAAGAGATCTGTCGTAAGTGTAAACTTGTTCGTCGAAAAGGTGTTTTGCGTGTGATTTGTAGTGATCCTCGTCATAAGCAGCGCCAAGGGTAAGCGCTTGTCTACTCGGAGTGCTTGCATTGCGCTTGTTGGTGGAATCTCGTAAGCGTAAGCATGGTTATGAGCATTGACCGGGCGGTATGCATGCGATTTATTGAATGCGTCCCATTTGATTATTGATAGTATTGTTTTAATTCGCACTTATTGAGGTAAATTATGGCCCGCATTGCTGGGGTAAACATTCCTAATCATCAACATGCCGAAATCGCGCTTACTGCGATTTATGGTATAGGTCGTGCTCGCGCCCGGTTCATTTGCAATGCGGCGGGTGTTCTTTCATCAGCAAAAATCAAAGATGTCGATGATTCGGGCTTAGATAAGTTGCGCGAGGAAGTGACGAAGTTTGTTGTTGAGGGTGACTTGCGGCGAGAGGTCACAATGAACATTAAGCGGCTAATGGACCTGGGTTGTTATCGCGGTGCACGTCATCGCCGAGGTTTGCCGGTACGTGGGCAACGCACCCGTACTAACGCTAGAACCCGTAAGGGGCCGCGAAAAGCAATTAAGCTTACGAAGTAGAGGGTCATAATGGTCAAAGCATCAGCGCAACGAGTTCGTAAGAAGATAAAAAAGAACGTGGCCGAAGGAATTGCTCATGTTCATGCATCATTTAATAACACGATTATCACAATCACGGACCGTCAAGGAAATGCGTTATCCTGGGCAACGTCGGGAAGTCAGGGATTTAAAGGTTCGAGGAAGTCTACGCCTTTCGCGGCTCAAGTGGCAGCTGAACAAGCAGGAAGAGTAGCGCAGGAATGTGGTGTAAAGAACCTAGAGGTTCGTATCAAGGGGCCTGGCCCTGGGCGTGAGTCTGCTGTTCGTGCCTTGAATGCTATTGGTATTAAAATCACAGGTATCGCAGACGTGACACCACTTCCACATAATGGATGCCGACCGCCGAAAAAGCGCAGGATTTAAACGGGCGAAATTGAAGTTTAGGAGATAACGGTGGCAAGAAATCTGGATGCTAAATGCCGGCAGTGCCGGCGCGAAGGTGAGAAGCTGTTTTTAAAAGGTGAAAAGTGTTTCACTGATAAGTGCGCGATTGAGCGGCGCTCGTATGCGCCGGGACAGCACGGCCAAAAAAATACTCGCGTTTCTGATTACGGTAAACAACTACGTGAAAAGCAGAAGCTTCGTAGAACCTACGGTATACTTGAAAAGCAGTTTCGGATGGTGTATCGCGAGGCGGCAAGACAAAAGGGCGTCACAGGGGAGGCCTTGTTGCAACTTCTAGAAAGCCGGCTTGATACGGTGGCATATCGGATGGGATTTGGCGCGTCCCGAGCCGAAGCTCGGCAGGTAGTGCGGCATAACGGTGTTTTGGTGAACGGTAGGCGCGTAAATATTCCGTCGTATTTGGTTCGGCCGGGAGATTCGATTGAGGTTTCTGAAAAGGCGAAGTCTCATCTGCGGATTAAAGCAGCGGTTGCTTCAGCGGATCAGCGAGGATTTCCAGAGTGGATCCAGGTTGATGTTCAACAGCTTAAGGGTACATATAAGTCGAAACCGCAGCGCGCTGAGCTATCCCAGACCATTAACGAATCACTTGTGATCGAACTTTACTCCAAATAAGTGAAGTTTAAGTTGGCCGGGTTTGAAGGCGCCTTAAATATCTTAGATTTTAGGCCAAGGGAGACACATGGCAAGCACCACAATTAATTTTCTGAAGCCGCGTATTATTGACGTTCAGAATATTTCTCCATGTCACGCGAAGGTGACGATGGAGCCGTTTGAGCGTGGTTATGGGCATACGCTGGGTAATGCGCTGCGTCGTATTCTGCTTTCTTCTATGCCTGGTTTTGCTCCGACGGAGGTTAAGATATCAGGAGTGGTACATGAATACTCTACAATAGAAGGTGTTCAAGAAGATGTGGTGGATATCTTATTGAACTTGAAGGGAATAGTTTTAAAGATGCATAACCGCAATGAAGCGATCCTGAGGCTTAAGAAAAGTGGCCCTGGTGCGATAGTTGCGGGAGACATTGAGCCTTCGCACGACATTGAGATTATTAATCCTGATCATCTTATAGCAAATCTGACTGGCGGAGGTAAGATTGACATGCAGATTACGGTACAGCGAGGGAGGGGTTATGAACCCGCTACCTCACGTAAGGTAAATGACGAAGCCCGCGCTATCGGATCCATACAAATGGACGCCTCGTTCAGTCCGGTACGTAAGGTTAATTATGCGGTCGAGAGCGCGCGAGTCGAGCAGCGTACAGATTTAGACAAGTTGGTTATGGATATCGAGACTAATGGAGTTATTGATCCGGAGGAGGCAGTGCGCTCTGCGGCTCGTATTTTGATGGAGCAACTTTCTGTTTTTGCCGATTTGCAAGGAACACCTACGTTTGCAGAAGAATCCAAAGGCCCACAAGTAGATCCAATTTTGTTGCAGCCAGTTGATGATTTGGAGCTGACGGTTCGATCGGCGAACTGTTTGAAGGCCGAAAATATTTATTACATCGGTGATTTAATTCAACGTACGGAAACAGAGTTGTTGAAGACCCCGAATTTAGGCCGTAAATCACTCAATGAAATTAAGGAGGTGCTCGCTTCTAAAGGGTTAACACTTGGTATGAGGTTGGAGAATTGGCCTCCGGCGAGTTTAGGTGTTAAGTGATCGCTCTCTATTAAGGTTTGGTTTAAGAGAAATAGATAGGAAATTATTATGCGTCATCGTCAAAGCAACCGAAAACTAAACCGCACGACGAGTCATAGGCTCGCCATGTTGCGTAACATGACTAATTCGTTATTACATCACGAGTTGATTGTAACGACGTTGCCTAAGGCAAAAGAGTTGCGTCGTGTTGTCGAGCCAATGATTACTCTTGGGAAAAAGGCTACGTTGGCTAACCGTCGTATTGCATTTAACCGAACCCGAGATCGTGAAATGGTGTCTAAATTATTTAACGTACTCGGACCACGGTATATGGCTAGAAATGGTGGCTATTTGCGAATTCTAAAGTGTGGATTTCGCCAGGGTGATAATGCTCCAATGGCCATGGTTGAGTTGGTGGATCGAGCGGAAACTAAGCAGGCGGCAGGGAGCGTTGAGTTAAGTTAGGCGGTATTAATGTAACTTCAGGCGGATGAGTGTTTTTTATGTCCTGGATTAACGTGATGTTTCTATTCGATAAGAAAATTTAGCATTCAGTCATTGATTTATCCAAATTTTTGCTGGTTCTGCGAGTTTTCGCTACGTCAAATAGTCAAAGTTTACGATCCCAATCCTCCACGGTGTTAATCTCTCTGTTTTGGTGGTCGACGTAATTGCAGTCCGTGCGGCGCGCTACTTGTCACATTGTTGACTCGTTAGAATTGTTGCCTGCTACGCCTCAAATGCTAATGCGTCGATTCGCGCGAGCGCATTGTAGAGCAGAGTGGTTTGGTCCGGCGGCGTTGTTGGCTTTGGCTCCTCCTTATTTTGTCGAACCCGCTTGCCGTGGCCTTCCGTGAATAGACGGCAGCTCCTAATTATTTAATTGGCCTGAAGGTAATGGTCAGTCACGGTAGTTTTATCGGGCGTGTAGACACTGTTATCCCCGTCAAGCGTGTTGCAATTCTGGGTTTAAAGGTTTTCCTGATTTAAGGACGCCGAAGGCCACATGAACGAGTTTTCGCATCATGGCGCCGATAATGAGTTTGGGCGGCTTGCCGGAAGCCGCCAAGCGTTCGCGAAAGCGACGTCCCCAATCGGTTTTGCATAGGGTTACCATGGCCGGCGTAAAGCGCTTTGCGCAAGAAGGCATGGCCGACTTTGGACAGGCGAGGCTTGCCCTTGACGTTGTTGCCGGACTCATACTGGCGCGGGTCGAGGCCGGCAACAACGGCCGCTTGGCGCGTGTTGGCGAAGCGTCCGGGATGCTGTCGATCAGAGCCTGCTTGCGCTTCATGTCAGAATCGCCGCCGATATGGTCGCGAATCTTCTTGGCCAACGCCTTGATCTGGTCATCGAGCCACTCAGCGTGACTGACAATGTCGTCTCTGACGACCTCGCGCGCTACCTCCAGACGATTGTTTTCCTGCGTACGCATGGCTTGCAATACGTCCAAGCGAAGCGCCAATGCGCGCAGCGCTTGTTCGCCGGGCAAAGGGGCTTGCCATGGCTCCGGATGGCGCTCGCGGCAAAACTCGGCAATCAATTGCGCATCGACCTTGTCGGTCTTAGTGCGCACCAGACGGGACGCGCCGAACGCCTTGATTTGCGCGGGGTTTGACCCGTTGACAATCATCTTCTCGCCCGCCAGGAATTCGGCCACGGCTTCCCAATACACGCCGGTGGCTTCTATGCACACATGCACTTAACGGCGTCTTGTTTGACGAGCCACTGAGCCAACGCCGTGAAGCCGTTCTGGTTATTTTCAACGACTTTATGTTTGTA
>DATLHW010000275.1:0-3604 GCA_035539675.1 Burkholderiales bacterium
CCTGCAATCCCCGTGTACATGGCCGACACGCCAAAGGCGAGCGTTTTATACATGGCCGTGTTGACTCCCATCGCCTCCGCGGCGATCGGTTGATCGCGAATAGCGACGAGCGCTCGCCCAACTCTACCGCGAAGCAGATTCCAACCCAGCGCAAATAAAACAAGCAGCACAGCAAGCGTAAAGAAGTACAGCCATTGATCCTGACTGATCTCAAGCCACCCAGGCGGATCCGGCTTCACGATGACGATTCCCTGCGCACCGCCAGTCCAGTCCTCGATCTTCTTATACTTGAGAATTTGCGGCATGGCGACGCCAAGGGCAAATGTCGCCAAGGCCAAATACAAACCTTCCAACCGTAACGCCGGCAAACCAAATAAAAATCCAACCACAAGGCAAACCACACCCGCGATCGGAATGGTGGCCCAATAGGGAACGCCAAACTTATCCATCAATATCGCCGCCACGTAAGCGCCAACAGCGTAAAAGGCGCCGTGCCCCAGTGAAATTTGACCGTTGTAACCAGTAAGGATGTTAAGGCCAAGAAGCGCTATTGCGTAGACCAGCACCAGGGTGAACTGAAAGACTCGATAATCGCTGACCATGAATGGCAATGCGCATGCGACGAACAGCAAAACAAGGAAACCAATGCAGGAATGAAAAGCGAACGACGAAGCATCCCCGCACCGCAGGTTACCTTCGACCTTCCGCTGATGACCTTCTACTTTCATCGGATCTCCCAAGTACTTGAGCAAAAGTTTTCCAGCAAGGCGCGTCGACGCAGACAGTACACACTTAGTACGGCAAGGAGAGCTAAGCAGGGGTTTCGAACAGCATGCTGTTCGCCTGCGCAGCGGCTGTCCGATGCAGCGGACAGCGCACCCTGCAAGGGCAACGCCGCTGGAAGACTTTTGCTCAAGTACTTATACCCTCGTCACGTGAACCGTCCCAAACAAACCGGACGGTTTAAATGTCAGCACGCCGACAATCAACAGCAAGGCGACTGTCAGTTTGAGTTCCGTACCGACCAAATAAGCGCCGACCACATTCTCCAATATCCCAACGATGAATCCTCCCAATACAGCGCCACCGGGATTCTCGACCCCCCCGAGCAATGCTGCGGCCAGTGCGTAAAGCAAAATGCCCGACATCATGTTCGGGTCAAGATAAACCACCGGCGCCACCATCATGCCTGCGACGGAGCCGACGGCCGCCGCCATTCCCCACCCTAACGCCAGCATCCAGCCGACCCGCACGCCCACCAAGCGGCTGGACTCCGGATTTTGCGCGGCTGCCCGCATGGCGAGGCCTAGCGAGGTGAAACAGAAAAAAACGTATACCAGCGACAATACGATAAGCGTCACGCCGATGGCGCCAAGTTCGTGATTGGAGATGTACGCATTATCAAAGAACGGCTCGGTTGGAAATGGGCTGGGAAAAACTTGAATTGCATGGCCAAATATCCACCCCGCAAGGCTGTTTAGAATGATCAGAAGGCCAACGAACACGATCACCGCAACAAGATGAGGAGAGTCTTCGATAGGCCTGATCAGCACTCGTTCAATTAACGCCCCAATAAGAAACGCGATGACGACTGTCAGAAAAAAAGCCGCCCAATATGGCATGCCCGCGTTAATTAACGTCCAGCCGATGTAGGTCGAGAACATCGCCATTTCACCTTGGGCGAAATTTATCAGGTGAGTTGACTGATAAATCATCACCAGGGCGAGCGCAACGCTAGCGTATATACCACCAGTGGCGAGCCCGGAAAGAATCTGGTGTAAAAAGACGTCCATACCTTCAATACCCCAGATACGACCGGCGTACCGATTCGTCATTGCGTATGAAATCAGCCGTTCCTGACATCACCATCCGCCCCGTCTCCAACAAATAGGCGTGATCAGCCAACTTCAGCGCGAGGGATGCGTTTTGCTCAACTAGAAGCATGCTCACTTTCTCCTCCGCATTAATGGCGCTAAATATGTCGAACAGTTCCTGTACAACCAACGGCGCCAAGCCGAACGACGGCTCATCCAGCAACATTAATCGCGGCTTTAACATCAGCGCGCGCGATACCGCCAGCATTTGCTGCTCGCCGCCGGAAAGCGTTCCGGCCTGTTGACGATGGCGCTCTTTAAGCCGAGGGAAATACCCATATATCCGATCGAAATCCGCTTGGACATTCATCTTGTCCTTGCGGGTATAGGCGCCAAGCCGCAGATTTTCTTCTACCGTTAAATTGGCGAACGTGCCTCGGCCATCCGGCACATGGGCGACGCCGAGCCGAACGATATCTTCGGTCGACTTACCATCGACACGAACGCCATCCAGATAGATCTCACCTTGAGTTTTCACCATCCCGCACACGGCCCGCAGCGTCGTCGTCTTACCCGCTCCGTTTGCTCCCAGGATCGCCGTGACGCCACCCGCTTCCACGGCGAAGTCAAACCCGTGCAGCACCTTCGTGGCGCCGTAGAACGCATGGAGATTTCTGACATTCAATAGCGGAGTCATCAGTTAAAAACTTCCACGCAGGCGCTCATCCTTCAACACCAAGATAGGCCTTAATAACATCCGAATTTTTTCGCACATCGCCAGGCGGGCCATCAGCGATTTTTCGGCCAAAATCGAGGGCGACGACCTTATCGGAAACACGCATCACTAGATTCATATGGTGCTCGACCAACAGGATTGTCACGCGCCATCGCTCGCGAATGTCATGCAGCAAAGCGATCAACGCATCCACCTCCTCATGATTCAACCCGCTCGCCGGTTCGTCGAGCAGCAGAAGCGTCGGCTGGCTCGCCAACGCACGCGCCAACTCGACACGCTTTTGCGTTCCAAATGGCAAATCCATGACACGAACATGAGCCACGGTTTCAAGCCCTAGAAAATCGATCAATTCATCGGCGCGCACAGAAAGACTTAGCTCTTCCCTACGCACAACCGGCAATCGCAACGCATTGGCGAAGAACCCGCTACGTGCGCGGCAATGGCCACCCATCATGACGTTCTCGCGAACGCTCAGCGTTCTAAATAGCGCGAGGTTTTGAAACGTACGGCCAATGCCTAAGCCCGCGATACGATGCTTGGGCATATCCGTGAGAGAAGCGCCACTGAAGGAAATGTTTCCTTCAGTGGGCGTATAAAGCCGTGAAAGACAATTGAACAAGGTGGTCTTGCCAGCGCCGTTTGGACCAATCAAGCCGACTACATCGCCGCTATCAACGTCGAAGGAAACTCGATCCAGCGCTGTAATACCCCCGAACCGGACCGTCACGTCCGTAACACATAGCAAGGGAATCGCCCGTGCAGCGTTATTAATATTTCCCCCCTATAGAAAATAATTGAAACGCATTAAAACATGGCGTGCGGCTTTAGAAACGCACGCAAGCGGCAAGCACTGCTTGAGCGCCCGCCTTTTCCACCATGCAAACAGCCACTATCTTATAGAGGGAACGTACTCATAATCAACTATTTGAGCATGAGTACGCTGATTGTTTTATACGGCGACAATGAAATCACAGCCAGTTTTAGCGCGAACTTCCTCTACTGTGACACCGGGATGAAGCTCCTTAAGCACGAGCCCCTCAGCCGGTATCACCTC
>DATLHW010000276.1:0-6516 GCA_035539675.1 Burkholderiales bacterium
CGAAGTCGGCAAGGAGGAAATCGAAAAAGACAACAAGGCATTGCCCGACCCAACAGCAAAAGGCGACGCCGCATCAAGGCGCTCACTGGAAATCGAAGAAATGACGCCAGCGACCTCCTCAGGCCTGTATACCAAAGTCACCGAATTCCTCTGGGGTAAAAATAATGCGCCCGTAAAGCCGGTGGAAAAGGTGATTCAAGTGGGGAGCCGTCCACAGGAATATCTGGTCGCCATCCAACAAGCCGTGTCAGGATCCCGCTATTCCATGCCGACCTTGTCTTCTGGCAAGGAGATTGCAGAAAAAGGGTCCATTCGCCTTCAATGGAAATATCAAGGTCGAGACGTGACCTATTGGGACGACGCACCTTTAACCATGACGCAGACGGCCAAACTGGAGCTGCTGAACAGCCTCGCTAAACTTCTTCCCACAGATGGCAAACCCGCACGCGATCATTTTTTGATGGAGTTGAAAGCGGAAGCTTTAAAAGCATGGTATGAGCAACACGCTGCGGAGGAGACGAACATTCGGATCGAACAAGCGCTGCCGCACGAAGAAAAGCGCTCCGCTTCGGAGCCGGCCACGGATGATATGTCGCAGAGCCGCGACGACTATATGGCCATCGAACGCTTTTTAGACGAAGCAATAGAAACAGATCCGGAGAAGAAAGCCCTGGCCGAATTTAAGTTCTGTTTGGTCTATCGCGAATTCAAACGCACGCAGGTCGAACAAGGCAACGCCGATTCAGGTCCGGAAGAGTTCAAACAATTTTTATTGTGTTACTTGAAAGGCCAACAAAATATATTGGCGGAAACGCTTCGCACCTCTCACGAAAACGAGATAACAGCGGAGACGCTACATTCCCAGATAACAAAGTTGGAAAAGCTCGAGCGCGCCATGAACGTTTTGACGACGGACAACCGCGAGCAGGTTTTGCCAATTCTCGAACCCAATCGTCATTCGGATGACGCTTATCGCAGTTTCGCCGCTGCGGAGCGAGCCGCAGGCGGCGCGCCGGAAGACAACAATGTAGATCTCGCCGATCGATTTATAGACCTCTATGCGCAATATAACGAAAGCGCCCTGATTACTTCGATCGAACCGTTTAATGAATTTCTACTACGCCATTATTGGCGGCGCGCCGAACAGCCTAATGGTGAATCCATCAAAATAAATCTCGAGGCAATCCAAGCCGTGTTGACGCCAGATCGCTCGCCTTCCACCGATCTGCCGTTAGCCGATATCCAACCTTTCGTTGTACGTCGATACGATTCCGGCATTGGTATCGATGACGACTTTGAATCGCCATTACCGCCTCAATCAGAGCATGAGGCAGCCCATGCAGACGCAGCAGCAAAGGCGCCGGATCGATTGCCGCGCAGCGACACTTTTTCTTCGACCGATTCGGCTTATTTCGAAGATGATGATCTTGAGGAAGCGCTGCCGCAGCACCTGGCGAGCGAAGCGACGATCGCGGACAAGGCGTTACAACAAGACAACGCGCCAATCGAAGGCGCACAGAGAACGATGTCGTTGACGGCCTGGAGCGCTGCTTTTCCTGAATTCCATGCGCAGATCATGGAAGGGCTGCGTCGCATCAGACCCGGAGCCCATGTCATCAATACGAAAGTTGCTAACCTGAATGACTCTTCGCCAGAACTCCCGCTAGCCGGCGGCAGACGCGTCTGCGTAGACGAAAAGACCGCCGCCATGGCCATTTATCGCCCCAGCGACGACACTGTGTACATCGCGCCCAAGGCGTTATCGTTGCAGCTAATGTTCAACGAGAACAAGGTCATTAGTGGCTGGAAAGCGGAACCGCAGAATAGAAAGAAGACGAATCAAGGACCGAAGAGGCATTGAATTGGCGGAACCACCTGAAGCAGCGCCTGCGTATGCACTGCTTCAACTCATCATTGGCTGCCTGGACGAATTTGGCGAAAAGGTGAAATCAGGATTGGACGAATTGGATTGGATGGGCCGGCGGGAATTGATTCGCACGTTATCGTTTGGGATTGGCATTAGTCACACGGGGCGAAATTGATCTCGGCGAGATCGACGTGGTGTTTCGGGTCGACCAGTCGTCACTCCACGTTCAGCCATCCGATTGTTTGCGACTCTTTCAAGCTGGATAACCACATCAGGAAGATGGTGGGAAAAATATGACGCTCTCCCTACCATCGTCCTTATGTGGCATTTGCACGCCGCCTATTTCCTTGGCGTCGACCCTGCTCAACTGGCTGCCCGATATTACAGTCAGCGCAAGTGAACACGAGCGCCAACGTTAAATCGGAACCGCTTCGATAATGCTGGTAACCGACACCGTCGGAATGATTCGGTCAATCCTAAATCCGTTCGCTTCAAGAAGCGCTCCGAAATCCTCGGCGGTGCGCTCCTTCCCTGTGTGAGCGACTAGCATTTCAAGGTCGAGGATTTTGGCGTAATGCGGTCGGCCAGGACCGGGAACGACGCACTCCAATAACAACAATTTACTGGTGGCCGGAATATTTTTTCGAATAGAACGAAGAATTGATCCCGACTCCTCATCGGACCAGTCGTGCAGAATATTTTTAAGAATATAAAGATCGGCGTGGACGGGAACTTCCTCGAAGAAACTTCCCCCAACAACCGTGCATCGGTCGAAGACGCCATAAGACCTGATCAGATCAGGGGCGCCGCTTACGACTTCGGGAAGATCGAACAGCACGCCACGCTTTTCAGGATTGAGCGACAGAATCGAGGAGATCAGAGCGCCTTGACCGCCACCGATGTCGGCAATAACTTTGGCGCCTGAAAAATCGTAAGTCGACAAAAAAATCTCGATTTCGATTCGCGTTAAATTGGTCATCGCGCGATCGAACGCCATATTCATTTCCGGGTGCTTCTTCATGTACTCGAACAGCGATTCACCCCGCATCTGCTGAACCGCGCTCTCGCCATTTTTCACGACGTTCAGCATTTGCCCCCAATGATCCCAGTTGTAGCCGCCCTGGAAAATTGACATGTATCGTAAGGAAAATGGGTGATCCGTGCGCAGACATTCACCCATGCGGGTCAGCGCAAACATCCCATGCTTTCGTTCGCTAAGAATTTCCAGCTCCGCGAGCCCGCGAAGTAATCGGTAAAGCGCCTGCGGATTGGCGCCGGTTTGTTGCGCCAACGTTTGGTAGTCGCGCGGCCCCTCGGCCAGCATGTCGGGAATACCCAAGCGCGCCGCCACATGCACGGCTTGGGCGGTCCACACGCCGAGAACCAACTCCATCAGATTGACTGGAGGCGGCGCAAGGCAACGGGATAAGCGCCGTAAGCGAAGACGAAGGCCTTCGACAATTCGGACTATCCAAACAGGTGGAAGCCAGCGTCGTTGAACTGAGCGAATAGATGGATGAGTAGTGTCGTTCATTTTGTTGTTTTCGCCTTGGAGTCTTGTGAATACGAGTTCTTTGCACTGCCGCCTCGCGACCCAAAACAATAGGCCCCGAGCCCTAGCAAGACAAAACCGCTTGCAACGATCGTCAGGATAATCGAACCAATTAATGATCGACCTCGGCTAATGCCGCCCTTGGCGCCCGGAGCGTGATTCGTACGACTAAAACGCAGAAGGTGACGCGCGCGAGTTGGGAGGGAATCGAACAAGGCGGCGGGAATAACTCGACGATAATCGCGATCGGAGGCGGAGAATTCCTCGACCAGGCGCCCGAGCAGGCTGCCAAGATTCACCAGCGCTTTATTTTGACGGTTGTCCGCATGCTTTCGACCCGCTTCGCGCATTTGAAAAGCAATCCAGGCGACTTTATCCGCTAAAAATCGGTGGGGTATGGGAATGTTCAACTCCAAGGGGCGCATTGCGCCGGCATTCCCCTTGTACCACAGCGATAAGCAGGGACGAGACTGATCGCTCACATTGGCGGTGCCGCGATGGACGAGGCGCTGATCGCGAATAAGAATCGACCCTGCTTTTATCAGCATGCGCTTACCTGGGATTCGCCCACGCATCTCATCGAGTTCATTCGCCGAGAGATTGACATGCCCGGTGTGGAAAGCGGCGGCGCCAAGCTTGTCGGTATCACGGACATGAGTTCCCGGCCAGATTTCAAGCGGAGCGTTTTCCTCGGTAAAGTCGACCAATGGAATATTGATGGTAAGACCGAAACGAGGGAAATCTTGATGAATGTTCTGATAGCCTGATCCCGGATATGGCGTGTCGGAAGCGATGATGAACAGCGCCTGATCGGCCCCAATCAACTCATCAAGAATTGGCGTCACTCGCGGATGAGCGACGATCTCTTCCCGCATGAAAATAGAGGTGCTTGGAAGATGCATGTTCCAGCGGTTCAGATCATGGTTGCCGCCTTGCGGGTCGAAATCGATCTTCACCCGCTCGTTTCCAGTGTTCCGGGTATCCGTTACCTGCACTGGTTTGATTCCCGTGCGAGCCACCTTGGCGTTCATGAGCTCCGAGAATGATTTGCGTAATTCGATAAGAAGATCTTCGTTGAGACAATTCTCCAGCAGGACATAACCATCCTGTTTAAAACTTTGAACAAGCGTCTTCAAATCATCCGGACCGAGGACTTGAGTTTCGGCAAAAGCCTCGACCGTCTCCCTTGTTAGTGAAGTTCCCATTGTTCTCTCAAAGTGAAGTGTTAAAAATGTAATTGGCCCAAAAACAAAAGCAAAACCCTGAACGGCGCGCCTTGGCGCCCTCGTGCGAGATCCAACAACAATCGAGAAATAATTGGAGCGGATTGCGACGTCCAGCGACTCAATCCAGGCGACATGCTCCGCGAACTCCTTGCCGTTGTCCACGGTTTACGTTTGTTTGATTCTCCGGAGCGAACGGGGAGAAGTACTGCAACCGCATCAGCGACTTTACGTAACTCATAAACTTCAATGAGTCCGCTTTCTCCTTATTTGTATTTGGGAATGGAGAACAAATCAACGCTCAAGGCGATACTTTACAACTATCGACAATGCCGATATTGTTCGTTTATCGACATTATCGATAAACCATCATGCGCCAAGTCCTCACTCATAACGCCCAGCTAGGCCAAATCCTCCTGGGCCGCCGGAAGGCGTCCAAACTTTCCCAGAGCGCTCTCGCCGCCAAGCTGTCGATCAGTCAAAACCGCCTCTCCGAACTGGAGGCGGAGCCAGGCAAACTCACGCTTGATCGACTGCTGGCGCTCGTCAATGTGCTTGGGTTGGAGTTAGTAATACAAGACCGAACGCCCGGCGATTCTTCGAAGGCTGAATGGTAATGGGCAGAAAATCCCAAGCGCGGGAGTTGGCGGCGTGGGTGAACGGCAAACTCGCCGGACTTTGGCGCATTCCCAATCGCGGCGCCATGGAGTTCGCCTATGACCCGCAATGGATCGACTCGGAGGAAAGTCGACCCCTGTCGCTCTCCTTACCGCTCACTCTCGATAACATTCCGCTGAAAGGCGCTCCCGTAGAAGCGTATTTCGACAACCTTTTGCCGGACAGCGACACGATCCGCAAACGTCTGCAAGCTCGTTTCCGCACATCTTCACGCGATGCATTCGACCTGCTCGCAGCCATCGGACGGGATTGCGTCGGCGCCATTCAACTATCGCCGCCGGATGAGCCGCCAAGCGACATCACCGCCATTCAGTCTCAACCGCTCACCGACGCGGACATCGAAAAATTGCTTATCCAAACCGTCGCAGCGCCGGACTTCGCGGGGCGTCTGGAAGAAGACGATTTCCGCATTTCACTGGCGGGCGCACAGGAAAAGACCGCCCTTCTTTGGCATGAAAAGCGCTGGTGCAAGCCGTTGGGAACAACGCCGACAACGCACATTTTCAAGCTGCCGCTCGGTCTGGTGGGCAACATGCAAGCCGACATGAACACCTCGGTCGAAAACGAATGGCTCTGCGCAAAAATCCTTGCCGCTTATGGGATGCCCGTCGCGAATTGCGACATTGGCCAATTCGGCAATCAGAAAGCGCTAATCGTCGAACGCTTCGACCGGCAACTTCACTCCAGCGGCCGTTACTGGCTTCGCCTCGTGCAGGAGGATTTTTGCCAAGCGACGGGAACGCCCAGCTTCGCGAAGTACGAAACCGACGGCGGCCCCGGGATGATAGAAATTGCTCGTCTGCTGAATGGATCGATCAAGCGCGACGAGGACCTCGCCTGTCTTGTCAAAGCGCAGCTTCTCTTCTGGATGTTGGCGGCGACAGACGGCCACGCGAAGAATTTCAGCATTCGTATCCTGAGCAGCGGCCGATATCAGCTGACGCCGCTATATGACGTTTTATCCGCGTGGCCCGTCATCGGCAATCGCGCCAATCAAATCGCTTTTCCAAAAGCGAAACTCGCGATGGGGCTGCATGGAAAAAACAAGCACTATCGATTGAAGGAAATCCAACGACGGCATTTCAACGAAACGGCTGCGCGATGCGGTTTAGGCGACACCGCCGAATCGTTAATCAATGACGTCATTGCGGCAACGCCGGAAGTCATTGCTTCGGCCCAACGAGATCTGCCAAGGG
>DATLHW010000277.1:0-3898 GCA_035539675.1 Burkholderiales bacterium
CCGCGGCCAACTCCTCGCCAAGCGTGAGGGCAAGAACGTGGTTGTGGCTAACGTGCGCGCCGATTGGGTGGGCTGGTTCGAGCTAAAAGTGCGAGTGGTAAACGATAAGGCGATTTTCAATACGGCGCGCGTCATCGCGGCGGTGGACGCGGATATCTTCGCAATGATCGAAGTTGAAGATCGCCCGGGCCTCGTTAGGTTTAATGAGAATGTGCTCGCGCCTCTACTTGAAGCAAGCGGGCGGGAACCCTATCGTTATGCCTTGGTCGTGGATGGAAACGATGCTCGCGGAATTGACGTTGGCATTTTGTCCCGTTATCCCATCACGGACATCAGCACGCATGTATTCGATCTCCCTGGCGCGCCGCCGATCTTTTCACGGGATTGTGCGGAATATTTTCTCGATGTCCCGGGAATCCCCGGACGCCTGCTCATGATGATCAATCACTTCGCCAGCAAAGGGTCCGACCCAAGCGGCATGCGTCGCCGGGTTCATCAAGCGGATCGCGTTCGGGACATCGTTGCCCAGCGCTTAAGCCAAGGGTTCAGTCGCATTGTGGTCGCTGGCGATTTGAACGATACGCCGGCATCGGTGAGTCTGGCCAAGCTTCTCGGCATGCAGGAACTGACTGACATGATCAAGCAATTCGCCAACGTCATCGATCCTTCAGGAAAACGCCTTGGCACTTATGAAACGGGCAAGGAGCAGATTGACTACTTGATGCTTTCAGCTCCGTTAGCGGCGGCGGCGCGCGACGCTGGCATTGAGCGACGGGGCTACTACGCGCCACGCACCTTTAAAAGCTTTGACACTGTGACATCGAGCCGAGAACAGGCATCCGATCATCATTGCGTATGGGTTGATTTGGCGATATAGGAAGTACGTATGAATGATCGCAAGGCGAACACAACGATTGATGACCTACAGTAACTTGGCAAATCCATCCCACATTGCCCTTGCTTTTACTGAAGACCACTTCAACCAATGGGTTACTTTATCTCGATGCTGACCAAATCGAGATCCGTATCGCCAGCGTTTATTATTACTTCCTTGCTGACATTTTCCTGCATATCGAGCGAACCTGGGATCGCATCAACTGATCTTCGATTCGGCTGACCGCGGAATGAAATCGCGAACCTGCCAGCGTTAAGCACTGCCAGAAGCCTCGGCCCAGCGAATTCAATTTCGATAGTTGATTGACCCGCAACAAGATGTAGCTTGGCCACTCTAACGCGGTCATTATCGATCACCACAGAGAACGCGCTTGGTAATTCAGGTAGCACTACCGGAACCGTGGGTCGTTCTTTTAGCACTTCTATATCCAAAATCCTGAAGGATGTAGGACTCAGATTTCTTACGCGATGCACCAACGGTTGCTGGGCGTACGGCCGGTAATAGATATGGCCGGAAGGAATCGGCGGGCGTGGCGTTACCGCTTTCCCTGGTTCTTCCGACGCAACATCAGCTCCTTCAAGGCAAACGAAAACGCTATCTGCTTTATGGCTGTGATATAGGGAGACTTTCCCGGAAGGAAAAAATGCGTCGAATACGCGCATTGATACGCCATGAAGAACAGCCCGATGACTAGGCTCGTTATCAATTGGCACAATCTGTTCATCGGAACTGCTATCAACAGCCTCTGCCCAGGGAGCGCAGCACAACAAACATGGGCTAAGCAGCAACGATTTCACGCCATCCACAACGCGTCTCCATAATCGATTTATAAAGTCCGTTTTAGCATAGGAGTATCCTCCCTTCAGCAAAGGCGCCGCTGACGCAAGGTGAGGTAGGGAACAATTAAGCCAAGCGCCGCTGGCCTTCTTGCATACCTACGTGAGTCGGCGCGGACTTATAAGAATTCTATGAAATTCCGGAACAACGCTAGGCGCGATGAGTGCACCCTCTCCCTTGAGGGGAGCGGGTGAACGCGGTGTTAATTTTAACCATCATCCTCTCCCCAACCCCTCAAGGGAGAGGGGCTCTGTCTTCTCTCCGTACTTGCGGGCGACGATTGGCGCGCTACTATCGTCTGACTCCTTTAGCTTTATGAGCCGTCGGCGCTTCTCTTCCTGTTGCAATTTTAGGAGACCATTTTTTTGCGAAGGCCGTTCCCTTATCAAGGTCGTCCGTAAAGGCCCTGTCTTTATCTATAAAAGGCACAACTTCGCGAAATGCATCACGCAGTTGCTTGGTTAGCGTCCCCAGCGTTATGTCCTTGCGCAAATCGACAGCTTGCGCTGCGTACAGAAGTTGAATGGACGCCAACTCACATAAGCGCTTTACCGTTCTATGCAAGTTCTTTACTACCAATCCGCTATTTGTCTCCATATCTTCAATGCCGCCAGCAAGGGCAATTCCGGACGTAGGAACCGGCGTGGTGACTTGTTGAATATCGTTACGCACCGTAAGAAGCGGTTTATGAACTTCCCCTAACCCATGGTCTTTATCAGATGCTTTCAGATAACGTGGCAACCCCGTCAAGGTGGGATTCTCAAATACCACAATGTTCTTGGTAAGCGCCTCGGTAAGGTCATTGAGAGAGAGTAGTAATTTCTTGATCGGCGAGACGAAAGGATGCGCATCAAAATTCGCGCTAGGGTAAATCGCTCCAATATACGGATGGGCTAGCGCGTAGTGGCTCACTTGTCCGCCGCTATCTAATTCTATTTCGCTTTCCCTGGTCGCAACGTAGGGGTTATCATCCGAACTATTAATCTGTATGGTCAGCGCTGCTTTAACGCGATCGATTTCCTCCATACAATCGCCAATGCGAGAAGCCATATCTCGATAAGAGAGCGGGTCCTGCAATGGCCGGTCTTCAGACATTTCCCACAGACTGCTCCCCTCAAGCGCGTCGCGAATCATTTCCGAGCCTTTTATCACGCAGGGGAAAGGACGGGCGTCTGTTGTCACTTTAAGAAACGGCGCAATATTTCCATTGATTCCTTCCAAGCACAGTGAAAATATAACTGCCTGCTTTCGGACCAAGTCCTCCGCATCTTTCACCGCAAGCACTGCGCTAGCAGCAGTTAAAGAGTTGGTGCTAAGTATCGACAGAAAATCCTTGCCTACGGGCCGGACGGCATTAATCTTCGCTGCCGCCATAGCATCGGCGGCGGACATTCTCTCGCCTTTGTAAAGAACATCCCCTTCTCCAGCAATAGCAAGGCCGAGATGAGAAGCCAAGGTGATATCGGATTGCCCTATCGTGCCTTTCTTTGGAACGATGGGAACGATGTCATGATTAATAAAATCCGCAAAGCATCGCACCACCTCAGGCTGTACCCCGGCTCCGCCCGTTAGCATGGTGTTTAAACGAATTAACATGCCCGCCCGCACAATATCCGCCGGCATCGGGTCGCCAAGTCCTGCCGCGTGAGCGCGCAATTCATTCATATTGAATTCGCGAGACACTTCCAACAACTCTTCCGATAAGATCAGCTCCCCCTTATCGCTCCCAAACACCGATTGATCCTTATTCCAGCCGACGCCTACCGTTAATCCATATACTTCCTTATTTTGTCTGGCCGCCTCCATGACAACGTCAAAGCCCTTCTTCACACGAGCCATGCCCTCGGGAGAAATAACGACTTTCACACCGTTCTGCGCAACCTTTCCTACCTGTTCCAGCGTGAGCCCGTCACCACGGAGTTCAATCGAGTCGTCTTCACGTATGTTCGGGTATGGAAGTGAGCGCAATACGCGTAAGAGTTCGTTATTTTGTCCTTGCCGCTTCCCCAATTGAAGCACGAACGCCTCTTGAAGCTCCTTTAATGTTGCTCGCTCGCTCTCCGTGACGCCCTCTACCGTAGGCGTCATTTTTCTCATTTTTTCCTGCTGACGTATGAATTCCTGGGTCTGCGTTCCGGTCTTAACTTTATCGAGACTCACGCTCTT
>DATLHW010000278.1:0-7096 GCA_035539675.1 Burkholderiales bacterium
GTTATTGCTTGGCTGATATCAAATCGACGGTGATAATCAACAAAGCATTGGAATATCGGAGACATTTATGTTTGAGGACATGAAGGCGACGGTGCGCGAACTTACGCAATCGTTTGAAAACGACTATCGCGCAAGACAACCGGGGAGCGTTGCAGCAGTTCTTTTCGAAGCCCTCGAAGAAATAAAGAATGGGATGAGACGGCTTGAGTCATTACCAAATGTAAATCCTGTACTCATAAGTGAGTTTCATGAGAGCGCCAACCACTGCTTGGAGCAAATCAGAGACCAGTTTGTCTTCCTTGGGCTGACAGATGACGACGTGGACGCTGTAACGTTGTTCACGGACGCGCAAGATCTCAATAGACAAATAGGCGCACAGCTATTCAGTACCGAACCCGCGCCAACTCCCAATATTCAGTCAACCAATTTGGCAAACAGCAACGTTGAACCCGTAAAGGCTCCATCCTTCATCCTCCCGCCCCCATCCGAACCCGCGTCCGAATTAGTCCTCCTTCCTGACGACGATGCTGGGTTAGCTACCTTTCCTCGTCAGGCTGGGACTGCAGAAGAAATTTCGCATCCTTCCCGATTCGTATATGAGTTTTCCGGGCGTGCGCCATGGGCTTCGTTTGGGCGCTATACCACTGAATTAATTACCGGCGTAGCGGCGACGCGCTATTTAAAGCAGGCGCTCAATTATCGACGGCGGCGCGCCATTGTCGACGCCTTGAATGAGGACTCTCATCACAACGTACGAACGGGATTCGACATGCGGCGACGGTTCGCCGCTCCCGGTCCGGAGCAGTCGGAAACCACGCTTAATCTTAAAACTCATTTAACTGGACATGATCTGGACCCCGAACACGGAAAAGCCGACCTGACTTTTTTTCACACGGACAACAAGTACCATTATTCTTTCGCCAATCCGCCAGGTTCGCTTACTTCCCCTCTGCTTACGTCTCGGACTGGAAAAACGACGGTGTACGCGTTCCAGAAAAAAAAGAAAACACTTGTTGCGCAGAAAGCAGTTGATCCTGAGGATGGCGAAATATACAGGCTGCACACTTTTAACGACCCTAACAAACGCTCCCGCTTGGCTTCACCGATCGAGAGCGTCAAGAACTATTGGCAACCCGGACGAACTGGCGCCGATAACGATCCTAACAAACGCTCCGGCTTCCCCTCGCTAAGAGAGACGTTCAAGAACTATTGGCTACCCAGAAGAGCTCGCGCCGATTCCCTTCCACCTTTCGAGCCGGAAAAGGGCGCTCGATTCGATGCGTATCCAACCCCCGAAATCCGAAAGTATCGAAGACTCGAAACGAATTCTCCAGACAACAAAGGGGATTTGTTAAGCCATCTGGTCGGGAAATATGACGAAGTGGTATTGGTTCCGTCATCCACGCCCCCAAATGCAGCTCCTCCCAACAGATCAATTACGCAACAACTTCCCGTGCCTGATGAAGGCCGCGACCTCGCCGCAAGACTCGCGGCGGCGGCTGAGTGGAGAAGAGCGCAAACAGCAGACAACATATTGCCCAACCGCCCTGAAAAAAATAACCCTCAGCTTAACTATCTGATGGCGGCGCTGGAGCGAGAGGCGCGACATCAGGAAAAGAGATGGTTTGAAAGAAAACCTTTTAAGGGGTTCTCTAGATATTTTAGGGGCAAGGCGTCCTCTCGCGCTGCATCGGAGAACCAAGACACGCCGCGGTCCACACAATCGAGTTCGGCCCCTTCCATGATTAATGACTTGGTTCCCCCGCCGATTCTTAAAGAAAATCTTGAAGAGTGGATCCAAGGCCATGGCGTAAGCATTAACCTAAGCGCTAACGTCGCCGCGAGGTCGACAGATGGGCCATTGCAGTCGGCGTCACAAGCACCCGCTGTAAATGATGACGTTACATCGCCTGTTGCCGAACATCGCGTCAGCGAGTTAGACCGAAAAGTCTTCTGGGATATGACACAAAGCATCATGGGGAACGGGGGCGTTGAGGAGAGCGATGTAATGTCCACTCACTTCGACATGGCGTTCCGGAAGCTCGAGAAATCCTTTGTTCCGATAATTCCTCAATACAACAGCCTCAAAAACGATTTGCTAGACGACTATCTGAGAAAAAATGGCGTCGGCCTTGATAAAGGCAAGGCCCTTCCCCTGGAATTTATCGCGCATCAAATGAACGAGATAATCCGCGCTTCCAGGAGTAGCGCCAATGCATCCGGTCAAGCAGCGCCCTCGCTAGCGAAAGCTGATGCGGCAACGGAGCAGTTATTCAATCGCCCGCCCGCTCAGAATATTGAAAGCACAGTTCTTCAGCCACTGGTCGAGCCTTCAGCGCAGCTCAGTTCGCCAGAGAAAGTAACTAGGGCGGCCTCGGTGGCGAATGATAACTTTGAAGGCTTGTTTGCTTCGTTGGGCACATGGCCCGATCAGTTGCTAGCGCCATCATCAAGCAATGCAACAGAAGGTCATCCATGTCACGTCTCTACAGTTGAAGTCCCATGGCCTAACTGAGGAACAAGGCGAATTAATGCTGCAATACGCTCAGAAGGAAGGCAAAAGCTATGCCCTTCGTTCTGCCTACGATGGCGATAGCCTACGCCTCCCAGGACACCCGACGAACGACAGATCAATAGCATTTCGTCTGATGCCCGATGCCTCCGCATCAACGCTCTCGACGTCGAGTCCGGTAACCTTTGTCGTTTTGCGGGAAGGACAAATGAAAGCAATGGGTGTGACTTACGAAGGGCTCTGCGAGAAAATAAAAAAAGGTGAGTCTGTGTCATTAAATGTCAATCCAACAACGAGCAAAGCTCATAAAGATAAAACGCAATCCATCGTAGACGAACCCAGCGGCAGGAAATCGCCCTCGCGCTAGCCTAATCTCGTTTCGTCGCGCTGTGCGGTTGTGGGGACAACGAGGAGCCGACTTCTCGCAGCAACTGTTTCGATCTCTCATCCAGACTCACGATCGGCTGCCTTTCATCATAGGTCCCTTCACTAAGGATCCGGCACGGAATAATACGGTTCCCAAATTATTTCCGAACCAGGAGTAGCCCCGGATTAGCGATAGCGTAATCCGGGGCAACCGCTCTTCGTGGCGTCATCGTTCCCGGATTACGCTATCGCCAATCCAGGCTACAAGTTCGAAATTTAATTGAGATTCGTATAACTTCCCAATCTAAGATCCAGCGTATCTTCCCTCTCGACGACGAATTTGGCGCTTATTCCATTTCCAAACTAGTCGTGCACTTTGTCAGCGTTGCTTGCCGTAGCAGTTGTACGGTCTGCGCGCCGCTTTCGCTTCCAATGACGATCGAGATGAACGCAATCGATTGATCTTGATCAAACAAGAAAAGGGGATGGTCGTTTAGTCCATGAAACGCAGCATTTTTTATTGTTTGTAAGCGCCATGTGTCCAGGATGAATACGAAGCGTTTCCCGCCATGTAGTCTGATGGCGTCTGGAGCATCAAGGGTGGTGTACGACATAACCGCCCGATTTGTTCTGTGGTTGAAGGAATGCAACGCCATGCGCGCGAAGCGCGCATGGCGTTGGCTTGGTTTTCTGGCCGGGCCAGTTGTGCTGATCGTATTGGCAATCTATTTCTTTTTGATAAGTCCTCCTTCATCGAGCCCGCCGGAACGCGTGGTGATCGCTACTCTTATCCAGCCTTCCTCCGGGCTAATCATAGTCGCAGCCGAGAATGGTTTCTTTCAGGACAATGGTCTCGATGCGGTCTACCAAACCCATAGCCTTGGCGTACATGCATTGCAAGCGGTCTTGAACGGCAAGGCGGATATAGCGGTCGCTGCGGATATTCCTTTCATGTTTGCTGTCATGAAGGGGGGAGACATCGCCATCTTTGCGACCATTTATAAATCGCGCCGTGATCTCGCGCTGATGACAATGAGCGATCGTGGCATCGCGGCGCCGAAAGATCTTGTGGGCAAAACCATCGGCGCGACGTTTGGCACAAATCTCCAGTTCTTCCTCGACGCAATGCTGATGGCGAATGGCATTCCCGAGGAGAAGGTCACGATCGTCGATCTTAAGCCTTCCGAACTCGTCAACGCCCTGCAAACCGGCAAGGCTGATGCAGTCACGGTGTTTCCCCCCTATATGGAAGAATTGCAAGGGATTTTTGGATCGCGCGCGGTTATCTTCTTCGGCGAGGATCTTTACACATCCCGCTACAATCTCATCGCGAAACGCGACTACTTGAAAAAGCATCCGGACACGGCGAGAAAAGTGCTCATGGCGTTGCGGGAGGCGGAGCAATATGCGAAAAAAAATCCGCCGCAAGCGTACGAAATCATCGGCAGACATCTCAAGCTTAAGGCGCATGACGTCGCCGAGATGTTTGAGTCCGGGGCTTTCGAACTGACGCTCGAACAGTCGCTCCTGCTGACCTTGGATGAAGAAACCCGCTGGGCGATGAAACGCGGCTTTGTCAAAATGGCGCCGGTTCCAAATTATCTCGACTATCTGAATGTCGATCCGCTGCTGGCGGCGGATCCGGAGGCAGTCAAAATAATTCACTAGCAAGTAAAGCTGCATGAAAATTCGCACTCAGATCAATATCGCCGCGGCGGTGTCCGCCATAACGGTGGTTATGGTTCTGGCAGCAGCGGCTTTCTACTTTCTACAGTTGAGTCGTGTATCGGCCCAAACGCACATGGTGGCGGATCTAAATCGTAATTTGTCCCATCTGCGCTTTATTACTGTGGAGACCATCGTGTACCCGAGCGGCCGGGCGATCGAGCAATGGCGGCGCAAGTATGAGAGCACCGGACTTATGTTGAATAGCGCACCACTCGGCGATTCTGCGCAGACCACCTTCCTGAATCGCATTCGCACGAACTATGCCGTGCTGGATGTCCAATACCGGCGCCTCGTCGAGAACGCGCAAGATGACAATGTTTTGCCTTTGGAGCAGAGTCGAACGCAGGAACGGCTCGGCAGAGCGGTAACGTCGTTGCTGGCTGCGACGCAGGAAATGCTGGACGATGTCGAGGAGCTTTCGCGGCTCAATCGGAGCGAAGCAGCCGCCATCCAACAGGTTGGCGAGATATTGGCTCTAGGTATTGCCGCCGTTTTGGGCGTCATGATCGGATGGTTGACGTTGTTGATTCGCAAACGCGTGCTTATGCCGATTGCTATCGTGGAGCGAGGCGCCGGGATTGTGTCTTCTGGCGAGTTGGATCACCGCCTGAATTTGCCTGCGGCCGATGAAATTGGCCTCCTGGCCGCCGCTTTCGATGCAATGACCGCCCGGCTCCAGGCATCTTATGAACGGTTGAAGGAAAGCGAGGCGTTTCAGCGAAACGTATTTGAGGAAGCGCCGGATGCAATTGTCCTGGCCGCGCAGTCAGGCCGCATTGTGCGTGTCAACTTTGAAGCTGAGCGGATGTTCGGCTATCCGCGTGCGCGATTGATAGCGATGACGGTGGAGGGTTTGATGCCGACGGACCTACGGCTTGGTCATGCAGCGCTTCAAGAATCCTTTTTTGCTTTGCCGCCGCAACGAGCGGCGGATAGCAGCCGCCGTTTAGCCGGCCGGCGAGTCGATGGAACAGTGTTTCCGGTGGACGTGATGTTAAGCCCTCTTCGCCAATCCGGCGGAGACCTCGTCATCGCGACCATACGCGACATGACAGCGAGTCAACGCAGCGAGGAGGCGTTACGCGCAAGCGAAGAGCGCTTTCGCGGCACTCTGGAGCATGCGCCCATCGGAATGGCGCTTCTCTCGCTTGAAGGACACTGGATTGAGGTGAATCGCGCATTGTGCGAAATCGTCGGCTATGACAAAGCGGAATTGCAGACGAGGACATCGCAGCAGATAACGCATCCCAGCGATCTACGCGCGGATGGGGCGTGCACAGAACGGCTGCTGAAGGGAGAAATGCCGTCTTATCAATTGGAAATTCGTTACATCCGCAAGGATGGAAAGAGCGTCCCAGTCATGGCGACCCGGTCATTGTTGCACGATGGCGATGGCAGGCCGATCAATATCATTGCGCAGATCGAAGACATCTCCGCTCGCAAGGAAGCGGAAGAAACGATCAAGGCGGCGCTGCGCGAAAAGGAGACTTTGCTCAAGGAGCTTTACCATCGGGTGAAGAACAATCTTCAGGTTGTCGGGAGTCTTCTTAATCTGCAAGCCGGCGCGCTGCCGGAGGGCGCCGCGCGCACTGCGCTCAAAGAAGGAGCGGACCGCGTGCGAGCAATGGCGATGGTTCACGAAAAGCTCTACCAATCAGGAAATCTTGCTTACATTGAACTTGACGAATATGTCGCCGATCTTTGCAAACGGCTGGGGCATGCCGATGCTGTGGACCGGCGCGGCGTCGTACTCGTAACCGAGGTCGATCCAATCGGCGCCAGCCTCGAAACCGCCATTCCGTTGGGATTGCTGTTGAACGAACTGATCTCGAATAGTCTGCGGCATGCATTTCCGGAGAACCGCGCGGGGACGATCACTGTTTGCCTGAAGCGAATGGCAAATGGCGAGGTGGATCTCAGGGTGTCGGACACCGGCGTCGGATTTCCGGAAGGGCTGAATCCCAAGACTTCCCGCACCCTTGGTTTAAAGCTCGTCGCCGCATTAAGCGCGCAACTGAATGGAAAATTATCTTTCGAGACCAGGCAAGGCGCTCACACGCATCTCGTGTTCCGTTTGACGGATAGAGTGGAAGATCACGATACGGTTGGCGTGGAATCCGCCATATGACTCGGCGTTCTCAAGGCATGGGCATTTACACCAGTCACGGAGGTACGGCGGAAAACGAGCCCTAAGGCAAAGTATCGAGCAAACCGAAGGTGTGGCGGCCAAAGCGATAGTGCCGTACGTCCTATGCGTCTATGGTGAATCACCTTGAAACTGCGAGGTAACGCCGTGGATGGGTGGAGCGAAGCGTAACCCATCAGTTTGTGCGCCTGTTCCGGCAATTGATGGGTTACGCTTCGCTCCACCCATCCTACGCGTCACCACATAATCAAATTAGTTTTACAGGTTTACCTATCTAGGATTATGTTCCTCAAGTCACTCCCGCAAGTCCCACTCACCATCCGGCAGTGGTTCGCCTTGCTTGT
>DATLHW010000279.1:0-7857 GCA_035539675.1 Burkholderiales bacterium
TACAAGCGGCGCCACGCTCGTCGGATTGGCCTTCACCGCTTCGTCGTAAGCGGCGATCGCCCCTTCGCTGTCCCCCTTCTCGTACAGGAACTCCCCCTTGAACATCCAAGCCTCAAGATCTTTTGGCGCAACAGCGAGCACCTCGTTGATGCGAGCAATCGCGAGCGGTAAGTCTTTATCGAGTGCGGCAAGACGCGCAAGCGCCAAACGCGCCTGTGCGGATTTTGGATCGATTTTAAGCGCTTGGTCGAATGACCTCCGCGCCTCCGTACTCTTACCCAATCCAAGGTAAGCGCTTCCGCGTAAAACTTCCAATTCGACAACAGGTTTTTCGGCGGCGCCCAGCATACCTATTGTATCCAGCGCCTTCTGATACTGATTCTGCAAGAGCAAAGTCTGCGCAAGTTTGGGAATCACCATCTTGCGATCGACGCCAAGCGCCATCGCCCGCCCGAATTCCTTTTCCGCGGACGGCAAATCACCCAATCCAAGTGAAGAAACGCCCAGCAAGTATCTTGCCTCACCGTTGTCTGGTTGCCGCTGTAATGCGTTCTTGATTTGGAGCGCGGCTGCCCGGTGGTCGCCTTTCGCCTGGTACTGCTTGGCGTCTGAAAGCAGATCCGAAACGTCCTTGTGAGAACAGCCGGTAAAGAGAAGAACAGCAGCCAAAGCCGGGAGCAGCAGATACGGCTTCAATCGACGCGATATGAGCAGCGCAGTGACGATGCCCCACTCTCGATTCAGGCGTAGCGAAGGATCAACGTTCGGAGAAGACTGGAATGAATGGACTGTAGACATATCGGCTTATTCCATTTCCAAATTAATCGTGAACGGGAAAGTGGCGCGCGGACAGTACAGATAGTACGGCAAGTGACGCTGATAAGGCGCCCAATTAATCCAGGGAACCTCTGATTAAGTTACTGTGCGACGGACGTTGAGCCAGCGCTACTTTCTGGCCATCAACGTTCGCGGAAAGAACACGGTTGTTTCGCCTTTCTTGATGCGGTATAGCTGCGCGGGCCGATTGCTGCCTAAGCGCATCCTGCCTTTGATTTCCTCCATGAAACCGGCATCCAGAACCCGCTTGCGAAAAGCGCTCTTATCCACCTTTCGCCCGAGAATGATTTCGAACATATGCTGACATTCCGTCAAAGTGAATTCGGCGGGCAGCAGATGTACGGGAAGAGACGTGTATTCCACTTTGTTCCGCAACCGGGTCACAGCATGCTCGAGAATCTCCGCGTGATCGAACGCCAGCGAGGGTTCCACCCGTTCATCCTGGATTGGCCACCACTGGGCGGCGGCAGTACCGGGGCCGTGGAGCAATTCGACCGTCTCTGATGGCATGAGGGCAAAGTAAACGCAGGTGACAGACCATCCTCGAGGGTCTCGTTTCGCCGAGCCGAAGGTCTGTAGCTGTTCCAAGTAGGGCGTCTTGACCCCCGTCTCCTCCTTGAGTCTGCGTAATGCAGCGCCATCCAGCGTTCGATCCCGACGTAGATCGATGAAGCCGCCCGGCAACGCCCACCGCCCCATGAACGGATGTTCCGCGCGCTGGACCAGCAGGACATTTAGATGTCCTTCGCGGACGCTAAAAATGGCGATGTCCACCGTCGTAAGCGGAACCTCGAAGGCGTGGACGTCGTAGTCGCGTAAAAAGGCGGCTTCTTCAGCGATTTTTGGCGGTTTAATCATAGGAACGGTAGATATGCGAGATGGCGTAACCATAGCTCGAACCGCACTTTGCCGCAATAGACAACTAAGATAGTTGCCTAATGCCAATAAGTCGCCTACACTCGTTACAGGTAAAGCGGATGGCTGAACCTATTCAAAAAACCACGGAATCTCATTTGGGGTTCTTTATATAACTTGCGGGAGCTAAGTATGTTTGGCATGAGATTCATCAGAACTCAACCGACCCAGTATGTAATTCAGTATCGAAATGGCAAACCCGTGCGAGAAGGCGCAGGTTTATCGTTCTTCTACTTCTCACCCACTGCGTCGCTGGTCCTTGTGCCAACCGCCAGTGAGGAAATCCCTTTTATCTTCCACGAAGTCACAGCGGACTTCCAAGAAATCACCATTCAGGGCCAAGTCACCTATCGCGTCGCAGACCCGCGCAAGCTGGCGGGATTGCTCAACTATGCGCTGGACGCCAAGGGCAGCTATGTTTCCGACGACCCTAAAAAGCTTTCCTCTCGCCTAGTCAATCAGATTCAAGTACTGCTTCGCGCGCAAGTGCAAGGTTTGTCTTTACGTAACGCACTCGGCGCGGGCGACAACCTCGTTCTGAAAGTCCGAAGCGAAATCAATCAAGACCCCACGGTGGCCGCAATGGGTCTGGAGATCCTGGGCTTATCGATTCTCGCCATCAAGCCGCAGCCGGAAACGGCCCGAGCGCTGGAAGCGGAGGTTCGGGAGAAACTTCTGCGCGAGGCGGATCAAGCCGTATACGAACGGCGTAATGCCGCGGTAAACCAGGAGCGTGGGATAAAGGAGAACGAGCTCGCCACCGAAGTCGCGGTGGAAAACAAGAAGCGTCAAATTCGCGAAGCGCAAATGGATGCCGAGCGCGCCGTGCAACAGAAAAAGCGCCAAATGCGCGAAGAAGAAATGGCTACCCAAATCGGCTTGGAAGAGCAAAAGAAAAGCCTGGTGTCGCTCGCAACCGAGAATGCTAAAGAAGAGGCGGACGCTAAAGCATACAGCCTGGCCGCAGTCGTGAAAGTTTTCGCAGGCGTCGACGCCAAAGTATTGCAGGCGCTGACATCGGCGGGCATGGAGCCGGCGCAATTAATGGCTCTCGCTTTCCGTGACATCGCCGACGGCGCGGGCAAGATTGGTCAACTCAATTTGTCGCCCGACCTTTTGCGAGAAATCATGAAAGTCCAGCCGGCGAAGGGGTAACGTCATGAACAGGATGACGGAGAACAAATTAATTCTCGTAGTTCGCCCGACTCGGCTGGATGAGCTGGTTGCGAAGTACAACACCCTGCAGCAGGCGCAGTTCTATGTGGAGCACCTAGGCGCCGATTTCAGCGATTATGTGCGCGAACATCAGCAATATCGATCCGCGGTTCAGCAAACGGAAGAAACGCTTAGCCGCTTGGGACGCGTCCAAGCGCTCGACCGTCGCTTCTTACCCAACTTCGTATTCGGCAAACAGGACACGATCATCGTACTCGGCCAAGATGGACTGGTTGCGAACTCGATGAAGTATCTGAACGGTCAGTCAGTCATCGGCGTTAATCCGGACAAGACGCGCTGGGATGGCGTACTCTTACCTTTTGGCGTGGAGGATTTGCAAAGCATCGTTCCCGAGACCTGGGCAAATCGTCGACCGATAAAAGAGGTCACGATGGCTAAGGCCACGTTAAATAACGGCGCTCAAATATACGCAGTCAATGATCTCTTCATCGGACCGAAGTCACACACTTCCGCCCGGTACACCATTCGGATCGGGGAACGAGAAGAACAGCAATCTTCCAGCGGCATCATCGTCTCGACGGGACTTGGTTCGACGGGATGGTTAAAAAGCATTTTGACAGGCTCGGTGGCGATAACAGCAAACCTTGGCCAGCGGGGAGCGGAGCCGCAGCTAAAACCCATTTCCTGGGACGCCGACTATCTCGTCTATTCGGTGCGCGAACCCTTTCCCAGTCGCACAACCGGGACGTCGATTGTCGCCGGTCGCGTCACGCCGGCGACCTTGATGAATCTTGTTTCCTTAATGCCCGAGAATGGCGTGATCTTCAGCGATGGCGTCGAGAATGATTTTTTGGAATTTAACAGTGGTGTACACGCAACCATTGCGGTTGCCGAAAAACGTGGACGCCTTGTTATGTGAGTAAGCGGTAAAATGATCCTCAACTGAACGCTTACGCTTGTCTTGCTACCTTACACGAATAAGGGGATGACATGAACATCAATAACGAAGGTCCCAATGATGACGATTCTCTCGAGTTTAAGACTAAGGCCTTATCAGTTTTTAATGGTTGTTTGGGGATAATTCAAGCGACACTGTCAACCACCGAAAAAAAAGAGCTATCTGCGCAAGAAGCAAGCGTGCTGCAGGATTCAGTGAAAAATGCACTCGACCAGATTAAACCGCCCCTTAAGCGGGTTCGCACGATAGATTCAAGTGAGAGCTTTGATCCAAACATACCTGATCCGCACTCGACTTCAGATGTTAGCCTGCCTCAGGAAGATCTAAGAGGCAAACTAGCGAAGCAAATTCAGAACCTTTTAGCAAATCTTTTAATCAACAATTTTAAAAAAGTCGCAGAGAGGCACAAAACGGAACTTGAAAGTCTAGTGCGAGACATTCGAATTTTTAACGAAAAATCTAGTGACCTGCTTGATGCGTATCAAATAGACGTCTTATCTAAAATTTATCGCAAAGAGACCGCTAGAGTAATCGTAAAACAGCAACACGAATCGATGGCCGCGGAATCTCAGCAACTCCTCACCCACACCACTGAACTTTCGGCTCACCATCAATTGCATGAACCCGATGAGCAAAAACTTTTTGCGGAAGTTATAACAAATCTTCGGGATTACGAACTCTATATTATGAGCTCAATGGAATATTCCTTTGAATCGGCTCATTTTCTCGATGGCATTTCCAACAATAAAAAATCAGAACTATCCACGGATCCCCTTTTGCTGCCATCCACTGAACGCTTCCTGAACTATATTCAGCGTATGCAGCACCATGAACTTGCAAATCTGGCCCACAATTTATCAGGTGTATGGCGAGCTTTAATGCTTAGTGACTCAGATTTACCCAAAATGCAAAAGCTTGTTGAAAACGAACATAAGAGGATTCAGACAGAAGCAATAGAAAACGCCAGGAAAAAACCACATCTTCTAAGAGAAGAAGGTCAACAAATGCGCTCTCCATTGGATGCGCGTTTATTTGAATTTGAGTACAACAGAAATAATGCTCCAGGGATTCCCATTCCTGCCATTCCTGCCATTCAACCTGCCGGCGGACCTAAGGCCATACAAGACAGTGAATACCCTATCGAGTTGAGCGACGATGATTTGCGGGCTATTCGAGAGGAAGCCAGGACGCAAACACCAGAGGTTGAAATGTGGCCGGATGGACCAGAGCCCATTCATGAAGGAGGCATTTTCCGTGTTACAGATAATAATAAGTGGGTGCTCGTTCGCATTGACGATACTGTTAAATCTCTTGATGCTAAATCTCTTGCTAATTTGCATAAACCCGCAACTACCGTAGACAAGTCTGGACCTAATAAATCGAATTCGGAAGATGATTTTTTATCTTCGGCATGGGTTACGGCAGTGGAAATTAGCAGGATCAGGATCCCAGGTGTGAATCCCGATCTGAATTCTGACGCTATTCGCGCGAAACTCGCGAAACTTAAGAGCGGTGAAATTATGGGGCGCCATGAAGTCGTAGCCGACAATTCAAAGCAGATAGATAATGACATTCTCGGGCAACACAACCCGCTGACTCTTCAGGTTCGTCCGCCAGCAAGCAATCCCGTAGCGCCTAGCAGAGGCAGAAAACATCAGCGGGAAATATCGGATGTTGGTCACTCATATGAGGACTTACTCAACAGAAAATTTGGGAAAGATGGATGGGAAAAATTGGAGATGCCACAGCACATTAACACTGGCAGTTTGGCTTTTGCTACAGACCCTCCGGGATGCGCAAAGGCTGAAGCGCTCGTATCTGCGTGCTTTGTGACATATGAAGGATCCACAAAAAACGGCATTCCAGTAAAAGCTCGTGTTGTGATAAAAAAAGCTGAAGATATGACCAATCAAGAAAAGCAGGCGATTGTCACCAATAAGCCAGTTCCTTTTCCCGATAGAAGTAGTAACAGAGGACCTAAGCGTTAACGTTTACTCCTTTGAAATTGAGTAAACTTCTTTCAGAACCATAGCGCAGTCGAAAGCAATCCGGTGGTTGGAGCGCATATCGGGCGCTTGTTGGCCATTGGAGAAGGAAGCATCAATGGCGATTTGGATCATGTGCGAGACATCTTGTTATACCAATCCCAAATAAACAACAAAACAGAATTTTATATTTGATTACCGCTCACAAAGCCGCCGCTCGGCTTAGAATCCATTCAACCTAGCAGCTTGCAATTCGACCTGCTCGTTGCGGTTTCAAAAGAAGTCTATTCAACACCTATCCGGCAAAACCTTATTCAATGCTTTTTCTGAACGGCGTTTGTAAAACTTACCGCGCCCCTCGCGATCGACAAGTGCTCTCAGGAATCAACTTGCGGCTGGAGGCTGGCGAATACATCGCCATTATGGGCGAATCAGGTATGGGTAAATCCACGCTGCTCAATCTGATCGCGGGTCTGGAAACGCCGGATAGCGGAGAAATCGTATTCGACGAGAAGCCACTGAATACGCTTGGCGACAATGCGTTAACCAGGCTTCGACGCGAAAAAATGGGTTTTGTCTTTCAGGCGTTCCATGTCCTGCCTCACCTGACGATATTGCAAAACGTTTCGTTGCCACTCGCGCTTAACGGAATCTCCGCCACCGAGGCGTCGCGGCAGGCGTCCTCCATGTTGGAGGCCGTGGGCTTGGATGGACGACAAGCTAGCCGCCCTAGGGAATTGTCCGGCGGCGAGTTGCAGCGTGTCGCCATCGCGCGGGCGCTCGTGCATAAACCTCGGTTGTTGCTCGCGGATGAGCCGACCGGCAATTTAGACGCGGATACAGCCAGCCATGTTCTGACGTTGCTAAGGAATCAATTGGAAACCACTGGCGCCTCCGGCGTTCTGGTGACGCATTCCGCGACTGCGGCGGCAACCGCCGATCGCGTCTATCAATTGGGCGCACAAGGGCTTCAATTGGCGCCAGCGAACTGAACTGGCCAGTCAAAGAAAACTTGTAGGTGCTAGCAAGCCCGCTCCAGACAAATTCGGCGTAAAAAATGGAGCCGCGGAGCTGTCTGTTACCGATGCGCATACCACCCCCTGAGAAAATTGGACCACCATCTCAGAGACTGTGAAAAAAATCGTAGCGAGCGCCCCGAGATCGGACCGAGGAGCGGAGGGTGTAGCAGGGGTTTCGGGGAGCATGCTCCCTGTCTGCGGAACGGTTTGCGCGTGCAAGCACAAACGCGCCCTGCAAGGGTACGAGTAGCTCGTTGAGCACCGGAGGTTCGATATCGGGGTGCGTAGTAGATTTTTTCACAGTCTCTCAGGTTTTCCGACCATGAATCTCAGGTTTTTAGCAGGGAAAATTCCCGTCAAGCGGAAGAAGATAGGATTGCGTATGACTCGCTACTACGCAAAAATTCAACTATTGGCTTATGGCCACATTGGATTCAGACCATGAGTAAAACACTTCGAGTACTGATAGCGGATGACTCGGAAGTTGATGCGCTGTTGATCGCCAGCGAACTGGAGGCCGCTGGCTACGAACTCATATGCAAGCGCATCAATACCGCCGCCGAGATGAAAACCGCCTTGGAGGAGCTCCCTTGGGACCTTGTCATCTCCGACCATTACATGCCGGGCTTCAACTCAAAGCAAGCGCTGGAGCTCTTGCAATCCACCGGGCTCGACCTGCCATTCATAATCGTCTCCGGGGCGATGGGCGACGGTACGGCCGTGGCGATGATGAAGG
Organism: Burkholderiales bacterium; assembly: GCA_035539675.1. GTDB lineage: Bacteria > Pseudomonadota > Gammaproteobacteria > Burkholderiales > DATLHW01 > DATLHW01. The sequence goes on from DATLHW010000279.1 coordinate 7,627, forward strand.
CGGGCGCGCATGACTGCTTACAAAAGGGGCGCTTGGCGCGATTGGCGCCTGCAGTCGAACGAGAATTGCAAAATGTCGCTATTCGTCGGGAACGCCAGCAAGCGGAGCAGGCATTGCATGTGAGCCAAGCCAGTTTGGCGGCAATGCAACGAATCGCGCAATTGGGAAGCTGGGAGCTCGATCTTTCCGACCTCGATGACATCAACAAGAACGCCCTGCACTGGTCAGATG
>DATLHW010000280.1:0-11075 GCA_035539675.1 Burkholderiales bacterium
GCTATCGATGGTCTGGATGGCCCGGATATCTTGGCGGACCCCTCTTTTCGGGGTTGAGATGTTGTGAGAAGCCGTCTGAAAAGTTACTGCGCGGGCCAAAGTTCGGTCTCCGATCCTCGCTGTACCAACTTGTACAGGTCCGATCCTCAACCGAACCTTGACCCGCTCGCTACACTTTTCAGGCAGCTTCTGAGTAAATTCCATGCGCGGCCCGAGATCGAGCCTGCGATGCTCCACGCGCCATTCGTACGTCTGAGTTTCTCGGCTAAACCTTGGGCCGCCTGCTACGATTCCTTTACAACCTCTGAGTTGCAAAGCCCTTATTGCGCCGGCTCAACAAGGGCTTTCAAAAGCGACCGCGTGGACTAATTTATGGGAATGTCCGGCGAGATGCTCTTCATTTTTGATGGTGGTTTGAAGCTTGGCGACCTCCCTCGGTTGCGCCAGGATTTACCCGCGAATGGCGTTGCGCTACTTCCGCTGACTTCGGATTTTTCCCTGATAGACGCCGTTCGCGCTCGTCTTGGCGAATTGGGAGTCCGCGACATCAGATACCTGGATGCGGCTGTGGTTGTCGATGCTGAAGTTGATGTGATTCGGCGTGAGATTTGCGATTGGGCGCATCGCGCTGGGGAAGCTGTTGTCGAGGGGCGTAAGCTGAAAGAGTGGTTTTATCTTCAGAGCTATGATGTTAGTAGCTGGTGGTTAAGTCTTCTCTCCGAGAAAAATACGCTCAAGACCCGCGCCTTTCTCCATATCGCGCAAGTTCGAGCAATCGATCGACTCCTGCGCCAAGACTCGTTCGCCTCCATTGCCTTGTCTATTGCAAATGATCCGGTAGCCGAATCGGTTCGCTTGCTGTGTGATCGAGAGAAGTTACCTCTTATTCGGTTAAAGGCCACTGCGACTGGCGGTCTTCGCGAGAGAATCGTGGGTCGGCTTCAAAACGCCGGGTGGCTCGGACAGCTTACGCATGGCGCTCTTGCCTGGGCGCGGCTCTGCGCCCAGGTGTGCTACCTGCGCATGACGATGGGGCAGCCGCGTCGGAGCGATAGCGGCGAATTTCTTTTTGCTACCTACTTCCCGGCCTATGATGAGCGCGCCGCAGCCGAGGGACGGTTCGCCAATCGCTATGTGGGAGATTTGCAGCAGCTTTTTGAGCAGCTGAAACTGCGGGTGTCCTGGTTGCTGATGTATGTGCCGTTGCAAGGCATGACGTTCCGACAAGCCGTTGGCGCGGCGCGTCGTTTCCGCGACGGGGGCGCCAAGATGTTTTTCCCTGAGCAGTGCCTGGGCATGGCGGCGTTGCTGAGGGTGTTAATAGTCTGGGCTCGGCAGGCGTTCTTGGCCTGGCGTTTACGTAGGCCCGTCGACAGCGATGTTCTGTCAGCTTCGCCAATGTTGAAAGAGTGCCGCCCTATCCTGGCGGAGTTATGGCGGACTTCGTTTGCTGGATCGGTAGGGTTGCTTGGCATAGCGTACCTCGCCATGTTTCGGGAGGTATGGCGAAGAATCGAGCCGCCGCGAGGTTTGGCCTATATATGCGAGATGCATGCGTGGGAAAAGGCATTGCTAGGCGCCCGTCGTGGCGTCGCGGAGGAGGTTCCCACCATTGCGATTCAGCATACGGTGGTGTCTCGAGATTACTTTCATTACTTTACGTCGCCAAAGGACATGGAGGAGGGCGACAAACGCCTGCGGCTTCCTCTTCCTGAATTCCTTGCGACCAATGGCCCTGGTCCTACCCGTTTGCTTGCTTCGTGTCGCTATCCAGGCGGGCGCGAAGTTGAAGCGCTCAGGTATACGCATCTTGGAAAGATGATGCGGCAGCCCGTAAGGCGGGCTGGTAGTGAAGAGATGGGCGTGTTGCTGGTGATCGGCTCTTTCGACGCAGCCGAGACCAGGGCTTTAGCGCACCTCGTGCACGCCGCTTTTCATGCGAATGAAGCGTGTCGGGTGATGCTAAAATCGCACCCCTACACGCCGTTCGACAGGTTGTTGAATGAGTTGGGCATTGACTGGCGTGGTAGCGGCTACCAGTTGGTCGATGGGCCAGTGGCGGATTATCTGCCGGGCGCCACGGCGGTATTGGTTGCTTCCAGTGCGGTTGCCGTGGAGGCTGCGATTCTCGGGAAGACGGTGATTGTGCCGCGCTTTGCCGATTCCATTGTCATGAGTCCGCTCGATGGATTGGATGGGCCCGCAATTAAAGTGGTGCGCGGTCCTGACGAACTGCGGGAGTGTTGGCTGCGACTCAATCTAAATGACCGCCCGCTGGGGAGCGATATAACAGGGGCGGCGATCGATTATTGGCATCTCGATCCGGAGTTGCCTCGATGGCGCCGATTGTTACAGGAAGTCGGCATCTCGAATGGCGACTCGTCGAATGTCGAATCGATAACCGATACAGGTCAGCTTGAGAGCGTACCGAGCGGAAAGTTTAATAAAGCGCGTTAGGAAAATTTCTTCTATGAAAGTTGTCATTCTCTGTGGGGGATACGGCACGCGCATTCGCGATGTGGCCGATGATATTCCCAAGCCCATGATTCCGATTGCCGGTAGGCCCATCCTGTGGCACATCATGAAGTACTACGCCCATTGGGGGCACTCGAACTTCGTGCTGTGTCTCGGCTATCGCGGCCAGGCGATCAAGGACTTTTTTCTTAGTTACAAGGCGATGACTAGCGACTTCACATTGACGCTAGGCGACGCCGGTTCTATTTCCTACCACAACGATCACGACGAGTCTGGATGGACCGTGACGCTGGTTGATACTGGTTTGAATGCCATGACAGGGGCGCGAGTCAAACGGATCAAGCGATTCGTGGCGGATGACGAGCACTTCATGCTGACTTATGGCGACGGCGTGGGCGACATCGACCTTGAAGCGCTGGTTCGTTTTCATAAGTCGCATGGAAAGCTGGTGACGGTCACTGGCGTCCGCCCGCCGGGCAGGTTTGGCGAGATCAATATCGATGCAGCGGGCGGCGTGACCGAATTCAACGAAAAACCCCAGGCTGGCGGCGGGCGGATTTCAGGCGGATTTTTTGTCTGCCGTCGCGAATTCCTCGACATGCTCAGTGATGACGAAGGACTGGTGCTTGAGCAAGAACCCATGCGGGAGCTGGTGCGCACCGGGCAGCTCATGATGTTTGAGCACGAGGGTTTCTGGCAGCCGATGGACACGCATAGGGAATACACATTGTTGAATCAACTGACCGCGCAAGGTAAGGCGCCGTGGATGCTATGGACGCGCTGAAGAGCGTTTTCGCTGGCCGCACCGTGCTGGTGACGGGCGATACCGGCTTCAAGGGCGCCTGGCTCAGTCTATGGCTTCACCTTCTCGGCGCTAAAGTGGTGGGGCTCTCTCTTCCCGCCGAGCGATCCGAGGATCTGTTTCCGAGGTTGGGCTTGGGCGAGCGCATTCTCCATCAAGACGGCGATATTCGGGATCTCGATACGGTGCTGTCAGTGATGCGCAAGTTCGAGCCGGAGTTTTGCTTCCATCTCGCCGCGCAGTCCCTGGTGCGACGCTCCTACCTGGAGCCTAAGCTTACCTTCGACACCAATGTCGGTGGATCGGTCAATGTGCTGGAGGCAATTCGTCATACGCCTTCGGTGCGGGTGGCGATCTACGTGACGTCTGATAAGTGCTACCGCAATCGCGAGTGGGTATTCGGTTATCGCGAGGAGGATGAGTTGGGAGGGCGCGATCCCTACAGCGCTTCCAAGGCGGCGGCTGAGTTGCTCTTTTCTTCCTACCTCGATTCGTTTTTTGGTCAGCGCGGCGAGCTCGGCATTGGTAGCGTGCGGGCCGGAAATGTAATCGGCGGCGGCGATTGGTCCGAGGATCGTATCGTGCCCGATTGCATTCGAGCGCTTCGCGCTGATGCGCCCATACGTTTGCGCAATCCGGGCGCGACGCGTCCGTGGCAGCATGTGTTGGAGCCGCTTGGCGGATATCTGTTGCTCGCCACCAAGTTATTCTCCGATTCGATGGCCTATCGCGGCGCCTGGAATTTCGGGCCGCGCGTTGAGTCGGGACGTTCCGTCGAAGCGCTTGTCAGAGCGATTGTCGGTCAATGGGGAAGCGGCTCTATTGAAGTAGCGCCGCCCACGGCGGCAAACCCGCATGAGGCGAGGTTGCTCCACTTGAGTTGCGACAAGTCTTACCACTCTCTGGGTTGGCAGCCGCGTTGGAATTTTGAGCGAACGGTCACGGAGACAGTTGACTGGTATCGGCGGATCAATGCTGGCGAGTCGGCGTGGGACGTAACGTCGGAACAGATTCATGCATATATGAGGGATTTGAATGATTGATGGTGTATTGATTACTCCACTCCGCCAGATTGTCGATGAGCGCGGCAAAATAATGCATATGCTTCGGCGGGATGCGTCGCATTTCAAAGAATTCGGCGAGATCTATTTTTCTTGTGTCGAGCCGGGCGCGATCAAAGCTTGGCATATTCACAAGCGCATGACCCTGAATTACGCCGTTCCTCATGGAAAGATCAAGTTTGTGCTTCATGACGATCGGCCAGAGAGCCCAACTCGTGGCGAAACGCAGGAGATCTTCCTGGGGCCGGAGAATTATTGCCTCGTCACTGTTCCTCCGTTGGTATGGAATGGCTTCAAGGGGCTTGGTTCGCATGCCTCCATCGTCGCCAACTGCGCCACCGAACCCCATTCCGCGGATGAAATAGATCGTACCGACCCCTTCGATTCATCCATTGGGTACAACTGGGAGATCAAGCACGGATGACCACACGCGTTCTGGTTACTGGCGCCCTGGGCTATGTCGGCGGACGATTGATTCGCCATCTCGCTGCGGAGCCGGACTTCGTCGTTCGCGCCGGATTCAGGGACTCGGCAAGGACGTATGCCCCGCTTCCCGCGCAATGCGAAAAAGCGTCTTTGGACTTGCTTGATGTGGGTTCGCTCGAAGCGGCGTGCGTGGGCGTTGATCGCATCGTTCACTTGGCGGCGCTCAACGATCCGGATTGCCGGGCGTCGCCGGAGCGCGCTTTTCGAGTCAATTGTCTCGGCGCTCACGATCTTGTGACCGTCGCTAAGCGGGCGGGTGTTCGACGCATTGTTTATATTTCCACAGCCCATGTATACGGCGCGCCGTTGGTGGGAAGCCTCGATGAAACACGCATGCCGCGTCCTGTTTCACTGTATGCGCTTACCCATCGATGCGCCGAAGATATCGTTCTCGCTGGCGGCGCTGAAACGCGAGGCGTCGTTCTCAGGCTTTCGAACGCTTTTGGCGCTCCTGCGGATCCTGGCGTGAATGCCTGGATGCTGCTTGCGAACGATCTTTGCAGGCAAGCGGTCGAAAAGCGGCGGCTCATTCTCCAATCACCGGGACTGCAATGGCGCGACTTCGTGACCATGACCGATGTGACGCGAGGGATTGCGCACCTATTGCGGATGCCGGAAAACAGTTTGGGCGATGGCGTGTTTAATCTCGGCGGCGATTGTTCCTTGCGCATCATCGATTTCGCCGAGCGCGTACGCAGTGTTTGTCAGCGCGTCTTGGGATTCTCTCCCGAGATCGAGCGGCCGCTGCCTTCCTCTGGCGATCCGCTTCCGGATCAATTCGCCTATCGCAGTGAGCGACTCAAGGATGCGGGTTTCCAATTAGGGCGTGAATTGGATAGCGAGATCGAAAACCTTTTGCGTTTCTGCGAAGAGCACTTCAAACCCAATCAGGCGTTGGCGCCGAAGGAGAATGCGTGAACGCGTCGGCGCCTCTCGTTTCCATTGTTGTCACCACCTATAACCGTCTCAACCTGTTGCGCGAGACAATCGATTCCATTCTCGGTCAAACATTCGGCGACTTTGAATTGATTGTTGTCGATAATCTTTCCGAGGATGGCACGACGGAATATTTGAGTGGCGTCGGCGATCCTCGTTTGCAGCATATCCGCCATCCCAATCATGGCGTCATCGCGGTCAATCGCAATCTTGGTGTTGAAAGGGCGCGCGGACGTTATGTCGCGTTTTGCGACGACGATGATTTGTGGCTGCCAGACAAGTTGCGTCTGCAGGTCGAGTTGATGGAGCAGCGACGCGAGGTCGCGTTGTGCTACACCAATGCGGAGTCTTTTCTTGTCGATCAAATTGTCAGCGAACGCATGATCCGACGTCGCGTTCGGGGCAACTACTTCTTTCAGTTGTTGCGGGGAAACTATATTCCCAACTCGAGCGTCTTGATTCGTCGCGAGGTATTCACGGAGCTTGGCCTACTTACCACTGATCCTACGTTACGCGAGGATTACCACATGTGGTTACGAATCGCGAGACGCCATCCATTGGCTGGATTGGACGCGTCGTTAATTCGTTACAGAGTTCATTCCAATAACGTAGCCGGCAATCGGGCCGCCGAGACGCTTCGCGCGATTCGCACGGTTAAAGATGTTGCGGCGCTGCTGAATCTTTCGCAGTTCGCTGTGCAGCCCAATCTCGTATTTCAGTTTCTGAAGTACCTTTTCTACCGCTTTGGGCGATGTTAGTGGTGCTCCCGGAAGGTCATGACGACTAACGCGATATCGTTCGTTCTCACGCTTATTGCGTTTGCCGCCTTCCATATCTTGTCCCCCGTGGCGGACTTGGTGTTATCAGCCGGCAAGGTGTTATACGCGGCGCTATTAATGGGACTTGCGACCTTACTGTTTGCGTGGTCGGGAGACGAGTTCGGGCCGCGCCTTCGCTTGACCTACGCGAGGGCTGTGCGCTGGGTGCTTGTGGCGTTAGCGGTTACGCTATTAATGCATTCTGTCGTGCATCCAGCTTCACTGGCGCCCAACGCACGATATCTCTTGCTGATCGGGATTGGTTTAGGTCTTTTTTACCGGGTCCATCCACGGCATTTGGCGAAACTCTTTGAGAGGATGACCTGCTTCTTCGCCCTCTATGGCGTTTATGTGCTTGTCGTGTACGGACTGGTCTGGGCCGGACACGTCGATCCCGAGTATTGGGCGGCTAGAAAACTGGAATGGTTGCCGGTGGGTAATCCAATGGCCATTCTTTCGGATACCGGCACGCAAAGCTATTTGCTTTTTTATAGCGTTGGGATAACTCGTGCTGATGATGTTTTAGATTTTGGTTTTTTTTCATTAACTCGACTGACCGGCTTTTTCGTCGAACCTACCGACGTGGCCTATGTATTAGGCTTTTTGTTGTTGCTGGGAATTGGGCGCATACAGCGTGATCGTCGCATCGGCATCCTGATGTTGACGCCCCTGGCCTTGATGTTCGTGTGCGCATTTGCAGCCTCCGGTTTTGCCGCGCTCGCAATGAGTCTGTGTCTCCGCCTTGCATTTATGCAATGGCCGCAGCGTTACAGGTTTTTGCGCGGCGCGATGATCGTATCGATTGGAATATTGGTGGTGGGTATTGTTTTAGCGCCCGAAACAATTGTCGGTCTTTTCGGCGCGCAGAAGCTTATCCAGTTCCAATACTTCAAGTCAGAGATGGCGGGGGCTCTGGACATGTACCTTGGCGGCGCGCCTTTTGGCTCGGGAATCAATGCGGATTTCGGTCACCGTACTTACGGAATTTTTGCTGTTTTGGCGCAGCATGGTTGGCTTCCATTCCTTGTGTTCGCCTGCTATTTGGGGCTGCTCGTGGTGGCGAGCATAAAGCTTTTGCGTACCGATCAATGGCCCGTGGGCGCCGCCGGTGTTTTTCTAGCGATCGTATCTCTCAAGTATTCCGAGATTGTGAATCTGTTTTTATTGATATGCAGCATGTATGTCATGAAAACCTGGATGTGCTATCAAAAAGACGAGGCGGGAAATGTTGATGACAAAGCGCGGCGGATGGCGCCGTTGGGCGTTAGCCCCGCTTTTTTGAACCTCGAAATGGAAAATCCAAGGACCTAAATGATTGTTGCAATTACGGGAGGAACGGGATTCATCGGCGCCAAGCTTGTTGCCGCGCATCTGAGTCGCGGCGATATTGTTCGCGTGCTGACGAGACGGCAAAACATGGAGGCGCCGGCGGGCGTGCAGAAGTTTGTTGGCGACTTGGCGAACCCATCTTTCGATCCGAGCGCTTTTGTTGAGGGGGCTGACGTTGTTTACAACTGCGCCGGCGAATTGCGCGATCCTGGCCGCATGCGCGGCGTTCACGTGGAGGGCGCGCAACGATTGCTTGCTGCATTTAATGGCCATGGTCGTTGGGTGCAATTGAGCAGTGTGGGCGCCTATGGTCCTCAGCGCGCCGGGGTTGTCACGGAAGACACCGAACTACGCCCCCAAGGCGAGTATGAAGTCACAAAAACAGAGGCGGACGCCCTTGTTGAGAACGCTGGGCGGCGTGGCCTGGATTGCGTCATTCTTCGACCATCCAATGTATTTGGCGCGGGAATGCCGAATCAATCGCTGTACCAAATGGCGCGCATGGTAAGTCGCGGACTGTTTTTTTATGTCGGCGCCCCCGGAGCGCTCGCTAATTACATCCATGTCGATAATGTCATTCACGCGCTTATGCTATGCGCTACTCATAAGGATGCATCCGGTAGAACTTATATTCTTTCCGATGAATGCAATTTGGAGGCGTTTATCGGCGCCATGGCGGGGATCTTGCAACGTCGGCGGCCGTTCCTTCGGTTACCTGAGTCTATTGTGCGAGCAATGGCGAGGGCCGGAAAAATTTTGCCGGCTTTTCCCCTCACTGCGTCTCGGATTGACGCACTTACAAATCGAGCAAAGTACAGTACCGAAAGAATTGCGCGTGAATTGGGATATCGGCATCGACTATCAATTGAGGAAGGGTTGATTGAGATGCTTTCCGTGAAGGGATCCGATTCTGAAGGGTTACATTGACGCAACCTTGGGGTTGTTTTAACGAGTAAAGCTAAAAATATGACTGACACACAAATAGATTATGTTCGTCCAGCCCCTTGGCTGACTGTTGTATTCGCCAAGCGCTGGTTTATTTTGGCGATAACGATTCTCTTCGCCATCCTTTTTCCTTCCATTACGCGTCAAGTCTCGCCGCCTTCGTGGGAGGGGCGGGGACTTCTTCGTGTCGGAACGGTCGATGCGGATCCGATTGAACCAGTCCCGGAGGTGGTGGATCGTTTGAATAGCAGGAGCTTTCAAGACGAAAAGCTTTTTGGATTGGAGAGTGGAGGCTTGAGTGATTCAGGCTCCGATGCTCGCTTGAGGAGTTCATTTCGCGCTCGCATGTTAGCGTCGGGTTTAATTGAACTACGCGCCCGCGGTATTAACGAGCAGGAGGCGCGGCAGTTTATCTCCGCTCCTGCTGAAATGCTTGTAAATGACCTTCAAGGCAAGGCGGAGCTCCATCTAAAGCCGCTTCGCCAACGTTTGGCGCAACGAACAGCAGACGCGGCGCTTTTGGAACGAAATTTGATGGGGATCATGAAACAGAATCAACATGTCTCCCGGGGCGTCGCCAGAAACGATGCTCTCGCATATAACGAGCCAATGATGTTTCAGCTTTTTACCATAAAAATTCAGGATATCGAGGCGGAGAAGGCATTGCTGGTCAGCCAGCTAAATTCCATTCGCTCGCGGTCGACTGCTCTCGTCGATCCGCCGGACGTCCGCCGAGTGGGCGTCGGCATTCTTCCCATTGCGATACTGGCGATAATGGGCGCCGGACTAGGCTTTCTTCTTAGCGCGGGATTAGTCATTGTCAATAACTGGTTAAGGCGATCCGCAGTTTAGCGCGACGAATTCCACTGTGAAGCGAATATGTCATCTGCTCTCCCGCGCGCCTCGTTCGAGGGACAATTTCGAGGCGCGCACGTTGTCTGACTCGACGTCAGGCGCCTTTTTTCAATATTTGATTGAGGCGCATTGATGCGGATTTGTCGCATTAGCACCGTGCCTTTTTTTGTATTGCACCACCTGTCAAACCAGATTTCCGCCGCGGCGGAGGCTGGACACGAGGTCACGGTAATTTGTAGTCCCGGCGCTGGAATGGACTCGGTGGAGAAGCTGCCTGTCGCGAGGACGATCTTTCTCGACATTCCTCGTCCTATATCACCATTGAGGGACTTGCGAGCATTGGTGGGACTGGTGCGTCGCTTTCGTCAAATTTCCCCCGATATAGTTCACTCGGCGACCCCCAAAGCCGGTTTGCTTACGGCGTTGGCCGCTTGGATCGCAGGCGTTCCGATTCGGATGCACACATTCACCGGCCAAGCCTGGTCAACCCTTAAGGGGCCTAGGCGCTGGATCGTCATGACCTGCGACTGGATTATCTGTCACTTGAACACGATGTGTTATGCGGATAGCGCGTCTCAACGTGAAGTGCTGATTGAGGCGAGAGTTTCATCCCCTCAAGGATTGCGCGTGCTTGGAGACGGATCTCTCGCAGGTATTGATCTCGATCGATTTAACCAGCAGCGCTGGTCGGAGCAGCAAAGGAGGGAGCTTCGCGACGCCCTTCGAATACCGGCTAACGCGCCCGTTATAACGTTCGTCGGCAGAGTGACTCGCGACAAGGGGATCGTTGAATTGACGGTTGCGTTCCGGGAAATTCAGCGACGTCATCCCGATGCGCACTTGCTTGTGATCGGACCGTTGGAATCGGATCAGGATCCCGTTCCGGCCGAGACTGTTGCTGAACTGGAGGCGAATGCGGGCGTTCGGATGTTAGGGTATGAAAGTTATCCCGAACGATTTCTTGCGATTACAAACATATTTTGTCTTCCTAGTTATCGAGAGGGATTTGGGACGGTGATCATCGAAGCGGCGGCAATGGGCATTCCGTCCGTATCGACCCGCATCCCCGGCGTGATTGATGCGATCGTGGATGGGGAGACCGGTATTCTCGTTCCTCCCGCTGAAGCAGACGCGCTAGCTAAGGGGCTCTTGTCCTTGATTGAAAAGCCCGATTTGTATGCTTCGCTAGCATCGGCGGCGCAGCAGCGCGCCGCGAAGTTATTTTCGAAAGAGCGACTTGGGCGTTTATTACTGGAAGAGTATGCAACTCTCCGAGGCGCTGAGGTTAATTAGAACGGCTCCTGAGGAAACGCTGCAAACAAATTTAGCGTTTAAATCTGAAGTTACTTACATGTCATTGGCTACTTG
>DATLHW010000281.1:0-6739 GCA_035539675.1 Burkholderiales bacterium
CGGCAACGGCTGGTTCGGCGGCATGCTGCCGCTGACCGCCACCGCCATGGTCGCCGCCTCCGGCGACATCTACTACGGCCTCTGGTACCCCATCGTCATCGCCCTCATGACCCTCGTCATCGGCACCCTCTTCCTCCGGGAAACCAAGGACCGCGACATCAAGCACGACTTCAGTTGAACAACCGCCGCAACGCAACAGCGGCTTCCGAAAGGAAGCCGCTTTTTTTATAAACCAACCAATGCGCCTTGTCGGCAAGAGTCTTTAGTCATTCTGATAAAACAAACGATCAGGTCTGACATTATTAGGCAAAGTCTGTATAATGCGCCGCTCAAACATGGCCTGGTAGCTCAGTCGGTAGAGCAGAGGATTGAAAATCCTTGTGTCGGTGGTTCGATTCCGCCCCAGGCCACCAATTTGATTTTGATGAAACAAAATCAGTCAACGTCAGTCTAGTATCTGTAGTTGGTTTTCCCGTCGCAATCAAGTGTGCTTGGCCTTCGCTAGAGCCCCATAATGCCGTTAATTTTTTATCGTTTTGATAACACCAAATCGCGAACCTTGTTCATTCCGAGGGAAGTCCACCTTTCCAGGCGTTTTTGAACGTCGTAGTGACGATGAAAAGACGACACACGTTCGTTGCACTTCAATCAAACACCTCAAAGAAGGCCGCTTGAGCGGCTAAACAAGCAACTCAAGAACCACACACCAAGCTAGTCAGAGGATGAAATCTGTCCGCTGTCTTCGCAGTCAATTTAGGTCGGCGTACATCCATCAGGTTTTTCGAAGCACTATCTCAGGTATTGACTGATATTGCTTTGCATTGACTGAGCGCATGCTAGCGACTAAGGGGAGTAATAGACATTGGCAGAGGCGTATTCAATGCTTGCGACTCTTTAAGTTTGCTCAATTGCCCTAGAACTTCTTGGCAATTGAACCTCATGAGGGCGCCTTTCACGACTAGGTGGAGATACATAGTCATGAAAGACGCTCCAACAGTAGTGGAGTTCCGGAACCGGCCACTTCAACATTCCATAAGTTGAGTCGCCCACCCCAGGACAACCATTACCAACCGTTTACGCGATAGGCGAAACGGGTTACTTGATGGCCGTGCCGCCACCATAAATGAACGGAGAAAGTATTAAGGGATGCTGAATCGAGAAATCGAAATCAAAAACAAGTTGGGACTTCACGCACGAGCATCAGCCAAACTCACCCAGTTGGCCGGTCAATTCTCAAGCGAGGTGTTCCTCGCCCGCAATGGACGCAAGGTTAATGCTAAAAGCATCCTGGGCGTCATGTTGTTGGCTGCAAGTAAGGGCGCAAAGGTAGAAATCGAAGTAAATGGGGATGATGAGAGTGAGGCGATGCAAGCCTTGGTTCATCTGATAGAAGATAAGTTAGCGCAAGGAGAATAAGCAATATGGTTTGACATCCCCTCTGGAAATACTGGCGATTGGCGAAACATCCTTTTAATAACAACGGGAGGATTATGATGACTGAAGTTCTTCGATTTTTCCTTATGGTGGCTTTGCTGTTAGTCCCACTAAAGCCGGTCTTGGCGGAAAATGAAATAGCAGGAAACACGATAGTGCTTGGCCAGTCAGCGCCATTTTCCGGATCCCTCGCGGCGCTGGGTACGGATTATCGGGATGGGGCGAATTTATACTTCGAACAAGTCAATAGTCAGGGCGGCGTAGCAGGCCGAAAAATTAAGTTGGTATCCCTTGATGATGGCTATGTCGTCGAAAAAACTGTAGCCAACACAAAAAAACTGATTGAGGAGGAACGTGCGTTCGCCCTCTTCAATATGCTCGGAACACCCAACATTCTTGCCATCATGCCGATGGTTTCCGAAGCTCGCGTGCCGCTGTTCTCGATGCTCACGGGCGCTGAGCCATTGCGCAGTCCATTCAATCGCTATCTCTTTCACATGCGCGCAGGCTATGTCGAAGAAACAGACAGGCTGGTAGAGCAGGCGAAGGTGTTCGGGATTAAAAAAATCGCGGTCGCGTACCAAGACAACGCCTTCGGTAAAGCAGGCCTTGGCGCTGCGGAGCGGGCGATCAGCAAGCACGGCATGGAACTCGTCGCGGCAACGCCGATTAATGTAGACAGCAAGAATGTGCCCGACGCCGTTAACCAAATTTCGAAAGCGAAACCGCAAGGCGTGGTCGTGGTTACTGCGGGCAAATCCAGCATTGACTTTATTTCAACGTATCGCCAACGAGATCCAACCGCATGGCACTTTGCGCTATCGATTGTGAGCAGCAAGGAACTTGCCAAGGCCCTGGGTGACCAAAGCCGTGGAATAGTGGTGTCTCAAGTGGTCCCTTATCCTTGGAGAGACGATATTCGCGTCGTAAGAGAGTATCAGGACCTTATGCAAAAAGCGGGCAAGAACAAGGAGAGCTACTCCTATGCGGGTCTGGAAGGCTTTATCTCAGCAAAGCTCTTCGTGGAAGCGATTAAACGAGTCGGTAAAGATCTGACGCGTGAAAAGCTGATTGCAGTGCTTGAAAGCACCGGCGATGTCGATGCGGGGGGGTTCAGGGTCAAGTTTACCCCCGAAAATCGCGCCGGCTCTGCATTCGTGGATACGACGATGATTGGCACAAACGGAAAGTTCATTCGATAGAGCCACTTATCAAGACCGAAGTAATTTAAAGCCGCCTGCTTCTAGAACAGGCGGCTTTTTATTGCCGTTTTCCCTTTAACGCCACCCGATAAACCGAGGGAGCAAGCAGCAAATCAAAGTTTTCTCACGCAATAAGGATTGTGCATGGAATAACTTCCCGATTTAGACAAGTCTGGTGAGATGCGCCACTAGGCGCTCCGAAGCGCGGTGTAGCCACTACATAAGCGAGGAGCAACGCCGTAGCGCGCACGACAGACGCAGGATAAATCGGGAAGTTATTTCGTGCACGATCCTAAACACCCGACGTTCATCTTAAGGGGAACGTATATCCATATCGCCGCAGAACCTCCCGCGCGACCGGCGCCTGCATGTAGGAGTAAAAAGCGCGCGCCGTTAGTTCAGCATCGGATAGCAGGATCATACGTTGCCGTATAGACCGATGCGCCTTAACATCAATGACGGAAAACGCGCCACGGCTCCTCGCGATTGGTGACATCACGAGCGCCAGCGGAAGTATCGCCGCGTCGACCTTGGCCGCCAAAGCCATCTCCGCTGCTTGAGCCGCATCGTCGACGACCACCAACTTTTCACCCAGCAAAGTCCAAATACCCGCTTCCTGCAATGCCTCCCGAGCAGCGCGCCCATAAGCGCACAGTTCGGGGTTTGAAATAGCGAGGCGATCAATCTTGCCTTCCTCAAGCGCGGCCTTCAGCGCCGCGAGATTAGGGAGAACAATATTCCCCTTCTTCTTGGTAGGTGCAAATAGGGAAATCCGCCCCACCCCGTAAATCGTTCCCTCATCGATCGCCTTGCCGCTTCGATAAAGAGACGTCGCGCTCGCTTCATCCGCGGACAGGAAAAGCTGAAATGCCGCGCCACCCGCTATTTGTTGCGCCAAGGCGCCGGAAGAGCCGAAAGTAAGGTTTACTTTTTTATTCGTCTGTCGAGAGAAACCACCAGCGATTTCCATCAGCGCCAAACTCATATCCGCGCTTGCCGCAATTGTCGGAATATCAGAGCTAAGTGCGGGAACGTTAAAAAAGATGGAGGCAGCGGCAATGCATACGCCAATTATTCGCCGCCCGGACTGCCGCATCCTCAACCCAATAGATAATGCATCACCACATGTTCTTATATGAGTCATGGCTGATACAGCGGTAACAAGCGACGCAAACCAATGACGCGCTCGACCACTACCCCTCCCAGAGTGAGAAACGCTTTGTTATGACTACTGCGAATTTACCGTATTTTCGCTGGCGCGTTGTGGCGGCTCCACAGCGCATCCATGCGCCAATCCAGCTGGCGTATCAGCAATTCGATTAGCAAATGGCGCTCCGACAATTTCCAAATGCAACGCCAGATAACATTTCTCCGGCTTTTCTGTTAAAGACATTCCGCTTTTCTCTGATGAAAAACGGGCTTCCGCGGAAACGGCTCGTGCATCCTTTACCGGCGCGACATCATTCTGTTGATAGGCCATTGCACTCCCTATAACGCCAGAGAGCAGAATCGCCATACCAACTTTTACACCTCCATGAAGTAACTTGCCCATTCGATGCTCCTTCCTATTCGTTAGGAGTAGAAATTCTCCACCTTCCTAAAAATTTGTCCTAGTCATGACGATATTTTTTCCGTATTATTCAGCACATTAACAATTAATGTCAATTTTTGTCTAATACAAAAGCAAAATGAGAGTCCCAACCCAACAACAAGCAATGCCTATCAGCGCCGTGGAGCGCGAGACCGGACTCTCAAAAGACACCCTGCGCATTTGGGAACGCCGTTATGGATTCCCGCAACCCATTCGAGATGACAATGGCGATCGACTCTACCCATCTCTGCAAGTTGATCGATTACGAATGATCAAGCGGCTGATCGACTCCGGTTTCCGGCCAGGAAAAATCATTCTTTGCGCTGATGCAGAGCTTCAAGAACTGACCCGCGCCTGTGGAGGACCAGCCCCCCCGCCTGAGAAGATGCAAGAATTGGGCCGCTTCATTTCATTGATACATAAGAGGCAGGGCCCCGAGCTTAGGAAACTCCTTAAATACCAGCTCATGCGAGTGGGACTGCGACAATTCGTTATCGAACTCATCGCGCCGCTCAATGTCCTGGTTCGCCAGGAACGGATGAACGGCGAACTGGAAGTTTTCGACGAGCATTTATATAACGAATTGACGCAAGGGATTCTGCACAACGCCATATCCTCGGCGCATATGACCGCGCAGCAACCCAGAGTTTTGCTTACTTCGTTCCCCAATGAACAGCAGGCAATTGACTTATTAATGACCGAGGCGATTCTCGTCAGCGAATCCGTCGATGTCATCTCGCTGGGCGTACAACTACCAGTCTCGGCTATTGCCGCCGCCGCCATTGCTCATCAGGTCGATATCGTGGCGCTTAGCTTCAGCGGAGCGTCTCCAGGCAACCATTTATGCCAGGGATTAAAAGATCTTCGGCAATTCTTACCGACAGAAATTGTCATTTGGGCAGGCGGTCCAGGGACGGCCCAAATACGACGCCCGCCGGAATCGGTCATGATTGCTCCCTCCTTCACCGTTTTGGAAAAAGCCGTAGTCGACTGGCGACGCCATCGACATGAAGAGGCAAGCGGATAGTAAGAATCGGGTGACGCTCTCTAGATTTAGACATAGCCCCACAAGAGCCGATAAGAGCTTGACGAGGAGAGGGACAACCCCAGTGTATAATGGCCGCCTCTACAAGTCGGCCACATCCTGGATATACTGCGGCCCCCTAAATTTTTAGGCTTACCTAGTCAGCCTGTTTCCATTAGCCATCTTCTGTGCCAATCCGTTTTCATATTCTGGGCATCAACCACCAGACCGCGCCGGTCGCCGTGCGCGAGCGGGTAGCGTTTCCGGCCGAAAACTTGGGCATGGCGTTGCGCGAACTTTCAAAAATCGGCGAATTGGATGAAGTCGCAATCCTGTCCACTTGTAACCGCACGGAGTTGTACACCACGGCCGACAACAACGAGACCATCATCGAATGGTTGGCCCAGATGAGCCGCCTGAAAGCGCATGACATTCGTTCTTATCTTTATAGCCATGAGGGCGCCTCCGCAATTAAACACGCCTTTCGAGTCGCAAGCGGGCTGGATTCGATGGTGTTGGGCGAACCTCAAATCCTCGGCCAGCTAAAGCATGCCGCCAGGGTAGCGGAGCAAGAAGGGACGCTAGGGCCATCGCTGAATCCGTTATTCCAACGCACTTTCGCCGTTGCGAAGGAAGTGCGCACCAATACCGATATCGGCGCTAATTCCGTATCCATGGCCGCTGCCGCGGTGCGACTAGCGCAAAACATTTTCGGCGATTTCCGCGAACTTAACGTGCTGTTTATCGGCGCCGGTGAAATGATCGAACTCGCCGCTGCTCATTTTGTCTCTCAATCACCGCAACGGGTCATGGTAGCCAATCGGACCATGGAACGGGGCGAAGAGCTTGCGGGACGCCTCGGCGGCACAGCCATTACCCTCGCGGAGCTCCCCGAGCACATCAGCAAGTTCGATGTCATCGTCACTTCAACTGCCAGCACGCTGCCGATATTAGGCAAAGGCTTGGTGGAGCGCGCCATTCGCGCTCGCAAGCATCGACCGATTTTTATGGTCGATCTGGCCGTACCACGCGATATCGAACCCGAAGTGGGCGAATTAGAGGACGTATTTCTATATTCGATAGATGACCTCAGCCACATCATCGAAGAAGGTATGGACAAGCGCCGACAAGCGATGATCGAGGCCGAATCCATCATCGATACCCGAGTGGCGGAATTCGCAAACTGGCTCGATGGTCGCGCGGCCGTACCTACTATCCGCCGGATGCGCAACTATGCCGAATACTTCCGTAACGTCGAACTAACTCGCGCCCGAGCGTTGTTAGCGCGCGGAGAAGACCCAGAGAAAGTGCTGGAAGGCTTCAGTCGCGCCTTACTCAATAAGTTTCTCCATCATCCCACCGTTGCTCTAAACGAAGCGGCTCCGGAAGAACGTCAAGAACTCGCCAATTTACTGAACCGGCTATATCAGCTACCTGAGCAAGAATGAAACCGTCGATAACGAAAAAACTGGAAACACTCCGCATACA
>DATLHW010000282.1:0-6050 GCA_035539675.1 Burkholderiales bacterium
GAAATCAATGTTGAAACATTCAAGGGAATCGTTCAATTGAGCGGCTTCGTCAATTCCGCCACGGCCAAAAATGAAGCAGTTCAAGTTGCGCGAAGCGTCAAAGGTGTGAAATCCGTCAAGGATGACATGCGGGTCAAATAACGATTCTGCCAGCGCCAACATTTAGCCGCGCGGCGATTCTCACAAGCTAGCCCCGATTAGCGTAGCGTAACCCCGGATCAATGTCGCCACGAAAAATCACCACTCCGGATCACGCTACGCTAATCCGGGCTACTCATACGAATCCTATGAAACTCTCGAACAACGCTAGACGCGATGAGCGCACCCTCTCTCTTGAGGCATTGGCATCTACACAAGTTCTCACTGTAATGCTCCCCTCTCCCGCACGACGGGAGAGGGGATGTTTGTGACTTGTGTAGATACCAATGCCCTTGAGGGAAGAGGGGCTCTGTCCTCTCTCCGTACTTGTGATGATCGTCTTCTCTTAACAATGTCAGCTCTTAACGCTTGTTTGGAAACTTCATAGGATTCGTATCATACGTTCCACGTCCTGTTTGCCATAGACCAATATCCTGCTCCACGTTAAACGGTAACTTCAGGAAGGAAAAATCCATGTCCGACATAACCTACAAAACCGACGTCGAGGTCATGCGCGAACGCGCACGCCAACATATCGACGAAGGCGCCGTTCAAAATCAGCATGCGGCGGAAGGCGCTATCGCTTTTCCGCCCTACGGCGCCGCAAGGGCGTTGATTACCGGAGGCTCATATTCGGCTCGCGCAGTAACGTAATTAGAGATTCCCTAACATAATTTCTCGTTTACGAACTGACGCCGTTCAAAAAGGATGTGGCGGCGCGATTACACGCCCCTGCGCATAATCCACGTGAATCGCCTTGAGTCGATCCAGCGCCGCTTGCGTCTCCACCGATTCCGCGATGGTCTTGATTCCCATTACATGGCCGACCCGGTGAATGGATTGCACCAAGGCATCGTCGATGGGATCGTCAGCGATGCCCTTGATAAAACGTCCATCGATCTTCAGGTATTCCACGGGCAACGTTTTGAGATAGTTGAATGACGAAAGCCCAATGCCAAAATCGTCCAGGGCAAAGCGGCATCCGCGCTCCTTGAGCGCGACCATGAAATGCATCGCGTTCTTGAAATCGGCAATGGCGGCAGTCTCTGTTATCTCGAAGCAAACCCGCGCTGGCTTAACGTCGATCTCGTCGAATTGCTCCATCACGAAGTCGAGGAAGCGCTCATCGCCAAGAGATTGGCCTGATACATTGATGGCGTAACGACCTTCGCTTCGTTGCGCGTAAATCGTGGATAAAGCTGTGCGAATCACCCAGCGATCCAGAACCTGCATTTGCTGGTATCGCTCAACCGCCGGAATAAATGCGCCCGGCAGCATAACCTCGTTTTCTTCGTTCAAAAGCCGCAGAAGGATTTCTTGATATTCAACGTCGCCGCTATTCTCTTGGAGAGCAATTACAGGCTGGACGTATAAGCGAAACCGCCCTTGCTCGAACGCTTGCTGAATTCTCGGCATCCATTGCATCTCGCCTTGACGCCGGACCAACTCCTCATCGCTGGGCGTGTAGATGTGCACACGGTTACGTCCCCGTTCTTTCGCCGCATAGCAAGCAAGATCTGCGGTTTTCAAGACATTCTGCAAGGTCTCTCCGGTATGTTCGATGGGCGCCAAACCGATACTGACGCCAACAAAAAAACTCCGTCCCTGCCAGAGGAAATGAAAATCCTGAACCGCCCGCACCAGCCCCTCCGCGATAAGTAGCGCCTGCCTGGTCGGGCAATGCTCCAGCAGAATGCCAAATTCGTCGCCGCCCAGACGAGCCAGCGTGTCCCGTTTGCGCATTCGCGCTTCCAGCATGCTGCCCAGTTGACGCAGAAGCGCATCGCCGGCAAGGTGACCGCAGCTATCGTTGACGATCTTGAACTGATCGAGGTCAAGATAAAGCACGGCGTGCGGCCCGCTGTCGGCGCCAAGCACGCGATACAGGCGGCGTTCAAACTCGCCTCGATTGACGAGTCCCGTCAACAGATCATGCGTCGCCTGAAAATTCAGTTGCTCTGCGTTCTGCTGTAGCGTTTTCTGGGTCCGTTTAACTTCATCGATGTCGAGCAATGCGACGACCGCGCCATCGATCTCGTTATTCGCTGTCCGATAGGGGTAAATTCGCAACGTATACCAGTGGCCGGCGCGGTCCTGTATCTCCCGCTCCTGCATCTCATCCTGGTCAATCACCCGTTTGATCAATGCTTCCAAATCTGGCACATCCACGCTCACCTTCAAGTCGCCGATAGGTCGGCCGACGTCAGTGGGAAGCATATTGATGACCTGTTGGGCCGCCACTGTGAGCAGGCGAATGCAAAGATCGTCACCCACCATGAACAGGGGAATCGTCGTGCTGGTCAGCAAGTTATTCAGATCGTTGGTAGTGCGGCTCAATTCCAGGTTACGAGACTCAAGCTGTTCGTTGACCGAAGCCAAACCTTCATTCGAATGCAGCAACGCTTCCTTGGCGTTCTCCAGTTGCTCGTTGATGCTTATCAACTCCTCGTTCCTGGACTCGCTTTCCTGGTTTGCGGACCGTAACTCTTCATTGACGTCGCCTTGCTGATCGACGAGCGACTGCATGTATACCTTTGTCTCCGTCAGTTCCAGACGCATCCCGACAAGCTCTCGTTCCGCATCTGGCGGACCGAGCTTATTGCGGACCCAGTGCCGAAAACCTGTGCTGGAGGGCGCCGCCTCATTTATCAATGTGTCGCCCACAACCGTTGAACCATTCCCCTTAGAGGAGTTAGCAGATTTAGGCTCCTCAAACAACACCAGAAAACGGCTCGTGGCGCCGCCCATCGGCCCCTGAAGCGGAAGCACCTGTAAATCGATCTCGCGCACGCCCTGCGCGCCCTGCATGCGCACGCCCTCGCGGCGTACAGCCACTTGATGCGTCGCTGCCTTCTGCAAGGCATCGCTGAGGTCGGCCGCGAGCCCTTCGCGCACCATCTTCAACACACTCATCGTTGGCTCGCCAGGAGGGGGCGCCAGATAGTCGCTGGAGCGCCCGCGAAACTGCACGATGTCGAAATTACTATCGACCAGAACGCCTGGCGGCGTATAGCGGTGGAGAAGGAGACGATCAGCCGCCGTCTGGAAGTCGGCCGGGGAGGCGCCGGGAACGCCTGCGAGTTGACCCAGCGGCGTGCCCGCCTTGATGTTGTCGATCATGGAATGTAATGGCGGCGTAGCCACTGTCGCTTTCTTGGCGTAGATCTTGTTCTCCTCGTTGATCACATCGAACAAAGCGCCGGGCTCGTCCATGCTTTCGGACGAGCCCAGCACCAGGAACCCCACGGCATTGAGCGAAAAATGAAATGACGACAGGACCCGCTTTTGCAGCGGCGGAGCCAGGAAGAGGAGTACGTTACGGCAACTGATCAGATCGATGCGCGAGTACGGCGGGTCCGCCGTGACGTTGTGCCGTGCAAACACGCAGAGCTCGCGGACCGCATCGACTATCCGATAGCACTGGTCCTCTTTTTTGAAGAAACGACGCAATCGCTCAGGGGAGACGTCGGCTTCAATGCTCAAGGGGTAGCACGCGTTACGCGCGTGCTCGAGCGCGCTCACATCGCTCACGTCGGTAGCGAAGATCTGGACTACGGGGCGCACCGGCTCGGTGTCGAAGAACTCCATGAGCGTGATCGCCAGCGAGTAAGCCTCCTGGCCTGTCGAGCACCCCGGCGCCCACACGCGTAACGCCGTGTTGGGCGCCATGCTTTGCGTAAGCTTGGGCAATACGGAGCGCTTTAACGCGTCGAACATGGCGGCATCGCGGAAGAAGCTGGTCGTATCCATCGACAAGTCCCGATACAACGCGTCGGTCTCGGACTTCTCGGCTTCCAGCAACTGCGCATAATCGGCCAGCGACTCCTGGTCGCGCAGCGCCATTCGGCGTGAAATTCGCCGCTGAATCGTGGCGTGGCTGTGACTGAAATCGACGCCTGTCGCGACTCGCACCGCCGCAAGGATCCGTGCGAAGTTGTTCTCGTCTTTCGCCACCGCGTTAACGCTTTCCACGGACGCCAAGTGCGAATGACCACCGATCTTCACCAACCGTTGGGCGATCGTTTCTGGCGATGACACAAGATCCACACAGCCGCTGTCGATAGCGCTACGGGGCATGCCCGGGTGACTTGCCGAATCCACATCTTGTGCGAACGTAATGCCGCCCGCCGCCTTGATTTCGCACAGCCCCAATGCGCCATCCGAGCCATTGCCAGAGAGCACAACGCCGATGGCCCGTTCTCGTTGGTAGTCGGCAAGCGAACGAAATAGATGATCGATTGGCAGATAAGGACCGCTTGTCTGGCTACGCGGCGTGACCCACAACATGCCTTTGGCGAACGCCATGTTCGCATTGGGCGGAATGACGTATATCTGATTGGGATACACCACCATGCCCTGGGCGGCCTGCGTCACCCGCATGGGTGACCTCTTGGCCAAAAGATCGGCTAACCGACTTTCATGATGAGGGTCGAGGTGTTGCGCCAGGACGAAGGCCATGCCCGTGTTCTTCGGCAAACAGGCGAACAACTGCCGGCAGGCTTCCAATCCTCCCGCCGAACAGCCAATGCCAACGATAGGAAAAGCGCCCCACTTGCGCCCTTCTTCAGCGCTTACGGGAATCGGCGAACTTGTTGCAAGATGTTGGGATTTATCATCCCATACGAGATCCATGAGCCCTTTCGGCTGCAAGTAGGAATCTGCGGGAAATACTTTGTTCACGCACCTCGGCGACGAGAGGACACAGAGCCTCGGTTGGCTTTGTGTCCGCCGAGGTGACCTAGTTGTCACTCACGTTGGATTAAGGCAACGTCGTAGGGCGGAAAAGCGATAGCGCCTTCCGCCGCATGCCACGCGATAAGGCAAGCTCGTTTCAAAATTAGCATTCGGCGGAAGGCGCTATCGCTTTGGCCGCTGCGACTCCGGCTTGCTCGAAACTTCGCCTTAGGGCTCGTTTTCCACCCTACACAGTCCGATAAAGCCACTGTGACTGACCACTAGAATAAAAAAGATCTCCTTAATTTATAGTCAACTTATTCGCCGGGCGCCATAAGAGAATCGAGTAAACCTACAAAGGACGTTTGGACGTATTCGCCTCCGCAAGCATTGTCGCCGCCCGCTTGCTGTCGGTGACATCCAACGCCATACCGACGATGAAACGCCGGCCGTCATGCAATTTTCCAGGAACGGACGTACTAAAGCGCCAAGTTCGTTTTTCGCCGGAGCGGGTGACGATATCGAAATCCACCTCGGCCAAATCGGCCGCGGGTTCAAACAGCTCCTGCGCGTGATGTCGAACATCGTCAGCGCCGAAACCATAGGCTTGCGTGAGCCATGCATTGAAATTCGGAATATCTTTCAAGGTATAGCCAGTCAATTCGGTCCAGCTACGGCTAATCTGCAAAACCTCGCCATCCTCGGCCTGCATGATGATCGGAATGGGGGCCTCTTCCAGAGCGCGGCGAAATTGCTCTTCGCTCTCGCGAAGCGCCTTTTGGGCGTTTTTGACCTCGTTGATATCCAGCAGCGCGATAACCGCGCCATCGATCTTATCGTCCATGGTCCGGTACGGATGGATGCGCAGCATGTACCAGCAGCCCGCTGTGTCCTGGATTTCGCGTTCTTGCATGCGAACCTGCTCGATCACTTGTGTAATCAGCACCTCCAGATCGGGCACATCCGCGTTTGTCCTTAGGTCTCCAATTGGGCGGCCAACGTCCGCAGGCAGCAGATTCATGACTTTTTTCGCCGCCACGGTCATACGTCGTATACGCAAATCCCTGCCCACCATGATCATAGGAAGTGTGGTGCTAGTCAGCAGATTAGTCAGATCATTGGTGGTTTGGTTCAACTCCACATTGCGATATTGAAGCTGCTCGTTAACCGTGGTCAGCTCTTCATTGGAGGACTGTAGTTCTTCCTTGGCGGTCTCCAGTTCTTCATTGGTGCTCTGT
>DATLHW010000283.1:0-3392 GCA_035539675.1 Burkholderiales bacterium
TATCCTTGTAGCGCCCCCACTTTAGTGCAATCAACAAGCAGCGGAACGAACTCTACGATTTGAAAAAGACTTTGAAGCGATCGCCTCATTTAAGAACCTGTTTACGATCTAATCGGGCTTGCGTTGAGGGTAAAAAAGTGCGAGTGCTAGGCGTGAGGAGCGCGGTTTGGCCATTCCAAATAAGCAACGAGCAGCCCTCTCCCCAACCCTCTCCCGCGCGCGGGAGAGGGGGCGAACGCTAGGGTCTTTTGTTTTACTGACGCAATCGCGCTTTTTTACCCTCAACCCTTCGCGCGAGTGGTTATTTGGGCGCATGGCGGTGTTGCTCCTCCTTACAGGGAATGGCCCTGCCGCGTCGTCGCGCCTAGCCATGCACCCAAATAACCACTCGCGCAAGCCCGATTAGATCGTAAACAGGTTCTTAAATGAGGCGATCGCTTCAAAGTCTTTTTCAAATCGTAGAGTTCGTTCCGCTGCTTGTTGATTGCACTAAAGTGGGGGCGCTACAAGGATATTTGGAGCAATTGCTCCAGGTAGCCAAAGGAGCCAGAGCATGTTATTAACGTCAGCTTCTGTCTTTCTTCGGAGTAACAACCGATGCTTCATGCGTCGCAAATGCGTAGGTTGCGAGCTCATGTATCCAATGGCGGACTCATCGCTTACGCCACCGCATCCTGTTTTGGCATAGGCTGCGATCCTCGCAATCCAAGGGCGATCCAGAAACTGCTGCGTATCAAGGGTAGACCTCGCCACAAAGGGTTGATCCTCATCGCGCACGACTTCAAGCATCTCGCGCCTTTCGTTGCGAGATTAACTGAATCCGAACAAAAGAAAGCCAAGGAGAAATGGCCGGGACCGCATACTTGGCTCATGCGCGCTTCGTCGAAGACCTCCCGATTCGTTCGCGGACGGCGTCCCAACGTCGCCGTGCGTGTAGATGCGCATCCGGATGCAGTGATGGTATGTCGTGTGCTGAACAGCGCAATCATCTCCACCAGTTTGAATCGCGCTGGCTGCGCGCCGGTGCGCACTTACCGTGAAGCTTTGCGTCAGTTCAGTAGTCGGGTAATGGTGTTGCCCGGTAGAATCGGCCGCAACAAAACTCCCTCAACCATTCAAGATTTCTCCACTCGTCGTATCTTTCGCAAATGAGCATTGATAGCCAAGCTGTTAAAAATTATTTCGCCTCGCTTCAAGACAACATCGTGAGCGCGTTCTCGAACCTTGATGGCAAGCCGTTTCGCCGGGACACATGGAGCCGCGCGGAAGGAGGCGGCGGCGTTAGTTGCGTAATCGAGGAAGGCAACATTTTCGAACGCGGCGGCGTGAATTTCTCGCATGTGTTCGGCAGAGGATTACCGCCGTCGGCAAGCGCTTCCCGGCCGGAATTGTCGGGGCGCGGATTCGAGGCGATGGGGGTATCGTTGGTGATGCATCCTCGCAATCCCTTTGTGCCGACGGTGCATATGAACGTCCGCTTCTTCATCGCTCGCAAGGACGGTGCGGAAGATGCGTGGTGGTTTGGCGGCGGCATGGATCTCACCCCCTACTATGGTTTTTCGGAGGACGCGGCGCATTTTCATCGGACTTGTCGTGACGCCGTGACGCCTTTCGGGGAGGATTATCATGGCCGGCTCAAGCGGTGGTGCGACGACTATTTCTTTTTGAAGCACCGCAATGAGCCGCGTGGCGTCGGAGGCATTTTCTTCGACGACTTCAATGAACCTCCCTTTGAGCAAAGTTTTGCATTCACTCGCAGTGTGGGAGACCACTTTCTGCCCGCTTATGCGCCGATTGTCGAAAAACGTCAGGGAATGGCTTACGGAGAACGGGAGCGGGACTTTCAGGCTTATCGTCGCGGCCGGTATGTGGAGTTCAACTTGGTGCACGACCGAGGCACGTTATTCGGATTGCAGTCAGGTGGAAGGACGGAGTCCATCCTGATGTCCATGCCGCCTGTCGTGAAATGGCGATATGACTGGCGGCCGGAAGCAGGAAGCGCGGAAGAAAAGTTGTACACCGAATTTCTGGTGGCGAAGGACTGGATCTGAAAGTACGCAGCTGTTTGTTATACCCATCCCCAAAGAGAATAGGACGCCGATAAGCGCAGATTTTTAGAGCGGTTTGTAGCTTGGGGTGGAGCCAAGCTTGGGCCGAGAAGCGGAGGCGTACATACGAGTACGTTGAGCATCGCAGGTCTAAAATTGGCCCCGTACCCCGAGTTGCAAACTGCTCTATCGCCCGCCGTCCGTTCCTCGTTGAATCACCGGCTCTGCTTGCTCCGGCGCTCCTCGCATGCGCAACTGCTTATTCTGCATATCGATCAGCGAAGATTTTTTCAATAACCGCCGAATATCGTCATTTGATGGGTCGAGTAACGTGGCGCGCTTCAGCGCCGTTACCGCCCCAGCGTGATCGGCGAGTTCGTGTAGCGCCCGTCCATAACAGAACCAACCGTCTGCATTTCGTTCTTCTTCTTTTGTCCACGCAAGGCAGTGTTCCGACAGGCTCTTCCAATCCTGCTTCCCGACAAGCTCTTGCGCGGTTTTTTCGAGTTGGATTGTGCGATTTTCTTTTTCGGGCGCTGTGGGAAGCTCTTTCGGCGCGTAGGTAGGCATATCGCCCGTCAGAGTTTTGAGGGTTCCTTGTACTGAAGATGCGCCACCCGTGGCGTAACGCCAACTGGCGTTCATGGTTTGCCAAAACGGTGTCGCCCACTGCGTTGCATATAGCCAGACTATGCCGCCGACCAGCAAGGCTGCCAAAGCGGTAATTGGTAGCCCTGCCTTGCCGTGCGTAACCAAGCAATCGCTATCGAAGTCCCAACTTGTTTCCTTGGATTTGACTAAGGTCTTACGTGCGCGAAGCAGGGTGAAAATATAAAAGGGAATAACGCCAGCTGCGATGCCACGCGACCATACCCAAAACGCTCGTCGCCAAGACGCCGATAGAAGCGCGCCGGGTTCCGTGGCTGCATAGGGATTGCTAACGCATGTCGCGACGTGAATATCGAGCACGAGTTTACCCGGCGTGGCCGGCAAGAAAACGAGTACTGCCGTTTCGACGAAAACGAAGCTTAGCGTGATGATGACGGGAGCCAAAAAAGGTCCCGTCAGGAGTTGAACCGTATTCGCCGATAGTATCCCCATGCTCCCGAGGAATTGGACGAGCAAGCCTAAAAGAATTCCCCAAAGACCATAGTCGATAATTCGGGCTGCGAAGCGAAGACCCGGATCGGGAGCGGTGGAGCGCTGTTTGGTCTTACCTTTGGCGGTGAGGACGGAGCCAAGATCTTCGCCGACATTGGCATCCATAAACGCCGTGCCGAAGAAAGCCATTTCTCCAGTTTTTGGGTCCATGGGAATCGGGATGAGGACGGAATCATCTGCATC
>DATLHW010000284.1:0-5487 GCA_035539675.1 Burkholderiales bacterium
AATCAGTCGACGAAGGGTGATGGCTTGAAAG
The DNA here is from genome assembly GCA_035539675.1 of Burkholderiales bacterium. GTDB lineage: Bacteria > Pseudomonadota > Gammaproteobacteria > Burkholderiales > DATLHW01 > DATLHW01. Next base: position 32 of record DATLHW010000284.1, read on the forward strand.
CGGCGCATTGCCCCACGGAAGCGAGTACAACCGAAGAACCCGGTGCGGGAAAACTGCACGCCGGGGACTGTGCGGGGGGCCGTCCGTAAGGGCGGTTCCTACCGCGAGAGAGATCATTAAGAGGAATCCAATGCGCACCATTATTTTTTGCTTTCTAATCCTCACATCATCAGCGTGTTTTTCCGCCGACCGTACTGACAAAGTACGAGTCCTTATGGAGGCCCAAGGTCTTGTTCAGATGTTTGAACAACAAATCGACGCTGGAAAGGTGGAGGGACGGCAACAAGCTAAACAAGTGCTTGATCAATTCATGGTTCAGCTCAAGCCAACCAAGGAATTCGATGCTCGCTTTAGGTCCGCCTTTGAGGAATACCTTAAATCTTTAGAAGTGCCCTGGACTGCGCAAGATATTGTCGGCGTGTGGGCTAAAGTTTATGGAGAGCGTTTTACCGACCAAGAACTTGACGATCTTGTTGCGTACTATACATCCGCACTTGGCAAAAAAGACGTCATGGCTACTCAAGCTTCTCTACCTGAATTGACCAATCACTTTTACGCGTTATCAAAACCCTTGCTAGAACGCGCCACAAAAGATTTTATCCAACGTCTCCAGCTCATCGCTAACGAGTGCAAGTGCAAAAAATGATATCTAACCGGATAGTCAATCAGACCCGCGAAATAGCGCGTACCAAGCGTAGGATGCAATCTGTTTCATCGATGGCGCCATTTGAACGGTGGAACGCGGCGCAATCGATGAGGCAGATTGCACCCTACATGGCTATTAGCTTCGGTTCGCCGATCTTAGCGGCTCATTTTAGTTATACCCAGTGTTCTAGGTGACCGTCCATGGATTCATTTATCGAAGTGATTGGAAAAGCCATCTTGGTTGAACAAGTTGTGGAATATAGAGCTGACCTGTCAGTCTCAGTTCGTGCAGCGCAGACTGAGACTGCTCGTTCTGAAACCGGAACGCTGCGTGACGAGTGTGTTCGCGTGCTGAGGGCGGCAGGTATCGGACAAGACGAGTTGAGCGAAGGTGGCAGCAGCAGTTGGCGCCCTTGGTTTTGGAAAAAGAAGCCGGGCCAAGAAACGACATACAAAATCTTGGTCACTTGCCGTGAGGCAGAGCGCTTGTATTCAGCGTTAGATGCGCTTCAACCTCTGTTCGATAATCAGCGTTCTTCGCTATCCGTTTCGATGCTGAAACCCCGGTTTGAAGCATCACCTGGTGAAGTTGCCGTCACCCGGGCGGCCGCAATTGCCGACGCCCGCGAGCAAGCCAAAATTATAGCGGCTGAAGCAGGCGTTAGCTTGGGGCCAATCGTTCAGGTTGAGGAACAGACTTCCACTGTTGGCCGGTCCGGCGTTTATGGAGATCAAGATTGGGGCGGTTTTGCAATGGCGGCCGCCGGAGGAGCTTCGTTGGGTGAAGGCGAGCCGGAGTTTGAAAGACTTGAGGGCGCGAAGAGAACCAACACGATTCAATACAGGGTCCGTTTTGCAATTGCACACGTATGAGGCCTCTGTCAGTGCTGAAGGGCGCAATCCCTGTTAGTTATTGCGCCCAACGAGAACTGAGGCGGTACGATGAAAAATCGGCTGGTCAACGTGCTTTAGAATCGCAGGAAAACGGACTCTTCGTTAACGCTTAGAATGCATCGTAACTATTCGCGCGTCGCATGACGATCAAGAAAGCGCGTACAACGCGCTCTCCCATAACACCACCTCGCATCGAGAAACCATCATCTGGAACTTAGGGACTTACGCGTCCGCCTTCTTCTTCCGACGAAGCGCTGGAATTCCCACTAACCCCAGTGCGGTCAATCCAAGCGTTCCTGGCTCCGGAACCGCGCAGTCCGGTTGCCCTGGAGCGCCGCAAACGGAAAAACTGTTGCCCTTGATGAATGCGGCTGAATCAAGGATGGTGTCGCCCACATCCGCAATTCCCAGAACGATCTCGTTCTCAACCCCCGGATTCACATCAGCGACAAAATTGAGCACAGTGGTAAGCCCATCCAACTGCGTATCAATGGTGTTGCCGCCCGGAGGATTGTCTCGGAAGTAAGCGCAATTATTTTCGTTAACATGATTCGCCGCACCGCTTATTGGCCCACCGCAGTTGACATTGTTAATGGAAACGGGAACAGAGGTGCCTGGCACTAATGCGAAGTTCACACCATTTACCAGAAATGCGAATACGTCGTTGAATTCGCTGTTTACGTAATTATTGTATTCCTCGGAGCCGAATATATATTGAAACTGTACCTTGTCCCCATTTGGAATAAATTTGAAGCTCAGGACAGAGGCATTGAATGTATTGCTGCCAATAATGTTCGATAGAAGAGGACTGCCCGCAGCGCCATTATCGCCCCCATCGCCTCCATCGTTGTTGGGAACATTCGATACAAAGGTCGCATCACCGGAGGTCAGGATGATCCCACTGGGAATGCCGACCGAATTAAGCGGGTCGCTTCCGCCGTTAGTGAACACGCCAGAGCCACTCAAAGATCCTGTATAACTGACCGAACCTGGAACGACCGAAATACCACTCGATCCAACGGCGAGCATTGCATTTACCAAATCATTCGCAGTGGGTCCTCCGACATCCGACATTCTTGTTACTATCGGCGCCCCGTAAGCTGTGGTAACAGAAATTGCAGCGATAGCGGCTGATACAAGCGCCGAGCGGCACAATCCAATAAGCATCCTCTTACTCCCTCGTTATGTGGAGCGCGCCTCTACCTCAAAGCAGGGATAGATTAAAATTCAGGTCGCGCCAAGTTTAAAAGCCCCCATTCGGCGCTTGAGACAGGATTTACAGGACACGCGCGTCAACACATCGCGAGGCAGCCGGCGAAATACCGTGCTCGACGCCAAATGGGTTAGCCTATGACGTTAACTCATCGGCCAATCCTGCACTATCGCCCATGCGGACTAGTCAATACCGACTATATGGATGAGCCATGATCCGAGAAACGGCGTCGGCGTTTTCTGGATGATGCGGTTTGACGGAAGTGCTATGTTTGGAGTGAGTGAGCGAGCGAGACGAAGCGGCCAAGGACGCCACCGTAGCTTGCCGCTGTCCTTCGCGGACAAAAAGTTAGAGCCCGCGCGTAGGTTGGGCGGAGTTACATCTTTACCGTGAATCTTGCTGAGTGCACGAAGCGCTTGTTGGTGGAGCATGTGGATTTTCTCCAGAAGGTCATTTGGCTCGTGCGGGCGTGGCGCGGGCGGTGGATTGAGTTATCGAGGACGCGCAGTTGGGTGGATGGTTATGTGGATCGAAGTATTGAAATGTTGGACTTCGCGAGACTCAGCGCTGTAGGGCGCAATAACCAAAGGGCATTACGCCGTATGCATTGTAGTCTAGACATACGGCGTAATGCCCTTTGGTTATTGCGCCCTACGTGAACTAACATGGCATTCAACCGAACGCGCGGAATAGTAGCTTTTGCTTCGCTTGCCGTTCCGTTGCGCGGCGTTTAATTTATACGTTATGCCTCATGACCGAAGCTGTGGAATACATACATCTTCAACCGGAAGCCGCTCCACCTACCATTCACATGCGGCCCCCATTTCGCGCGGTCGTAATAGCGGAAACCAACGCATCGCCCAAATGGCAATCCTTGGTGAGTGACTGGTTGGTCCGGTCCGGTTGCCTGTACATGATGTCGTGGGGGAGGAGTTGCAGTTCTTGGGATGATTCGGTGGACTTTGCCAACTTGAATCAATTCGATTATGGGGAAATTCCAGAAGACAAATTCGTTATGACAACATGGCGCACGAACGAATCTTTGGAAGAAGTCTTTTGGTTCGCGAAGAACAATGCATTTCACCCGACCGTAGACCTTAAGCGCACAGTGCTGCTTCATATTTCCGCGACCAACAGAGAAAATGAACTCATGAAAGCATATGCCAATGCATAACTTATCAGTGAACCAGACCCGCGAAATAGTAGTTTTTTCTTCGGCTCGACATCGGTGACGCGGGCTGGTCACTTCGTTATGTTGGGCTTCACATAAGGGAGAAGCAAAGTGCTTAGATATCTACTATCCACAATAGCGATGCTTTTGGCATTGTCGACACGGGTCATTGCAGCGGAACCAGTGAACCTCGATGCAGACACTTACAAGCCAGATCTTGGAGTTCTTATTGTTCAGGTGAACTGGGGTCGTGCGTGGAAATGCGGTCAATTCGAGAATGCACAACTACAGGCGCTCACATTCACGAAGTCCCCAATTGATGCCCCAAAGTCAGTGTCTCTGGAACTTGAAACACCATCGAAGTTGTTTGTAGATAACAAGTTTTTGCCCTACGCTTTTGTCATCCCGCCGGGCGAGTATGTGTTAACTGCCTTTGATGTAAAGGTTGCACGCTCGGCGAAGGACGTCGCCCATATCAAGGGATCGAAGGACAACCTTATTAAGCAGGGAAAGCCGGTGGGCGGTACATTCACCGTAAATCCAGGAGAAATTGTCTATGTGGGACACTTTGGGCTCGATTGTGGGGCAGAACCTTTTTTGTGGCGAAACTACATAGAGAGCCGTGAAGACTTTGAGCGATATGTTGATGGTTTCAGAGAGAAGTTTCCGTTTGCAAAGCATGTGCCAATTCAATACAGGCTCTTCTCAACAGAGCTTTTCGGCAACTCGTATGCGTTGAAAAATGCAACCGTCAAATGAAGTCCAGCAAACGCTTCGAGGCGGCCCTCTGCGCATGGCGGTTGATATGAATAACAGTATCTACATGGCTGACTTATGAGTAACTTGAAATCAAGATAATTCTTGAGAAATTGTTATCAAGCGAGTGCCTTGGTGAATCAATAGACTTCTTTCGAAACCGTAGCGAGCGCCCTGAGATCGAACCGAGGAGCGGAGGCGTACGAATAGTACGTTGAGCACCGGAGGTTCGATCTCAGGGCGCGCAGTAGGTTGTGTGAGAAGTCTAATAAACATTTATTGCGTTGAATGGGAGCTTTTGGTTATGTCGCAGTCTATTGGAACGATTACGGGCAAGCGGTCGGGATTCTTGAGCATGCTTTTTAATCGAGGCATGAATAATGCAATGTGGAAATTCCTGGAAGAACAAGACGCGAAACTTCAGGCGATATTTGAGGGGCCGCAACCGAAACCTTTCATGGGTGATTTTTTAAGAGACAAGCCTAAACCAGAAGCGAATCAGCGAAACGTATTGCTATCCATTTTTACCGAATCGACACTTAAACCTGAAGTGTTGGCCGTCGCTAAGAAGTTTCCCGATCTATTTCAGCAGCGTGATCCTTTTGATTTTAGAGGGATGCCGGGAGCAAGGATTACAAAATTCGCCTATGCGGCCGCGTTGCATGGCCCTCAGGAGGACTTGCTGCCACTTACGCGGCATATGGTTAATGACCCACTTTTTTCCAAGCTCATCGTACCTGCCTGGGGAGAGGGCATTGCTAATTTTATTCACCAGGG
>DATLHW010000285.1:0-13853 GCA_035539675.1 Burkholderiales bacterium
CCCTTGCTGCACGGCCCAGAAGAGACAAACCAGCGCCGCCATCGTCCAAAACGCCAACGCTATCTGACCTAGATTAAAGCGCCATCCGCTTTCCACCCGATGCCCAAATCGCTTTCGCACGCCCAAGACGATTAGCCAGCCAACAACGATGACGCTCATCGTGAGGGGTATTTGCGTAAGCCCTAATCCCAGCAGCAGCCAATGACGCCATTTGAGCGGCGTCATTTCAATGCGCGCCAGGCCAATGGCAATGAACACTAAGGCGATAACAACGCCCCAGATCAAAATCGCGGGCCCCAGGCTGGGCCCACCGACCAATAGCAACCAACGATCTCTCGGCATGGAGATCTGCACCGAGCCATTTACCCCGTTCAACCCTACATCCACTGGCGAAGTCGAGAACCGGCTCTCCATGCCGCGCGGCTCCCGCCACGTCAAAAGGATCTCTTGCTTTCCCGGCATGATCGGAAGCTTTACCGACCTACCCTCCGCGCGAATTGGCTGCGCGATGCCGTTGATGGTCACGCCTTGCAGTTGAGCACCTTCGGGCAACGTAAGCGCATGCTGGCCGCCGCGGCTCGAGCGGATGCTTAACGTCAAACGCGCATCGGTCGCACGAATTCCTGGCGACATGTACAAGCCACTTCGGTCCATCGTCAGCGTTTGTCCTTCGATACCCGCAGGTCTGGTCAGCGTGAGCTTGGCTTCCTCACCCGGCCACGGTCTCCATTCAGGCAGCCATTGAGACTCGCTTCCTTGGTGATGCGTTACAGGAATCCCCGACAATGTTGCATGCCACTGAGGCCCCAGGTTCAATCGCCACACTTGAATTTGGTTGCCAAGCGACGGCGCTTTCAGCACGAGTCCCGACGTTTCCTTGAGTGTGCTTTCAAAACTAAATTCATTTGTCTGCGGCCCGAGGTTAATCACGGCGATCCCGCGTGGCGCGGCAACATCGCTCGTCGTGACCGATTCGCCTGCCAACAGCGGAATCTCGACAAGCACAGGCGCAGTGCTCGGACCGACGCGAACGACACTGGTCGTGACCTGCCATGTCAGTCCCAAATTCAGCTTCCGCTCGACGCGGACAAAGGGCGGTAGCTGGTCGGCGGTAGTCGTCTCCCGTTGCCCGCGCTGTTTATGGATACGGGATAACTGAAGGCTCTCGCCAGCCTCCCCATTTGCGCCAAGACCATCCAGTGTCCATCCGTTAACCGCCGCATCGAGATAACGCGGCTTTAAGGGGAGCGCGATATTCACCGTGTCCATTTGCTCCAGACTGGACTCCATCGCTAACTGATGCACGCCGCGAGGCAGTTGCACCCAAAGGTTGCCGGCGTCGTCACGCATCAAACCGAGCGCCGGTTTGCCGTTAACAAAAACATGATCGGGCAACCATTGGCCAACGCCGCCCGGCAACGGCAGCGCGCTCTCGACTTCCACCTGCGCCTCCAGACGTATCTTCAGGCTGTTCGACGATACTTCAAGCTTCAAGCGGGAAATTTCAGCGCAGTTAGGCAGACACTCAGGCGGCGCCAGCAACTTTTCTTTGAGCTGGTTAAGAATCTCCGGCGTGGGCATTTCCGCCGCATAGGCTCGTTCGTTTGCAAACCCAAGCAAAGCGATGCAGCAGATTGTCGCCAAAGCCGAGCCGGCTTTACGGTTGCCGCGAAGGGACGATAATCGTCCTCCCACAAGACACGAGAACAGGGCAAATAGCAACGCCAGCCGTGTGATCGTCAGCACAGCGCCGACTGCTGGAGAAATCAGCCACAGCCTGACTTGCTGAGTCTGCTGAACCGGGCCGCTCCAAATCAATCCATAATCGTTCCATTGCCAGTTTGGCAAACCCGGTCCGGTTTGAATCTTGGCGTTTGGATCGATTTGCGCGAACGGCTCATCCTTTCTGGATAAATCGCCGCCACCGTACGAGTTGGTTTTGGCGCGCGCGCTTTTGGCGATTTCCGAGCGCAAACTGTCGACTTCCTCCATAGCCTTTGGTTTGACCTGGGCTGGCAGCTCGGGAACGATTTCCATTTGCGCTGCGCTTTCGTCCGCGGCGGCCGCTGCCGCAGGCGCGGGTGAATGCACCGGCGCACGTGGCGCTTCCGCCTGGGTGGCAATGGTTTGCCATGGCCGCTCCAATACGGGATACAGCATCTGCCTGATCTGTCCAATCGCGAAAGGCGCCAACAAAATAACGAGCGTGACAATACTTAGCCACTTGTACCCGCTGACCATCGCGCGCAGCCGCCCCTCCGGCAACACGCGTAACAACGCCACTGCGGCTAGCAAGCTAACCCAGGCCCAACGCGGCGCATCTACTTCGTGATAGGAGAGTATCAACGCGAACAGGGCAACGGTTCCCCAACGCCATCCGAACAACTTGCCGCAAGCGAGCGTCACAATCAGCACGAGAAAAAAATCGAGCAATGTCCAACGCTCAATCCAGGACCCTTGCGCCCTGTCGACGCCTGACGCATGCAACAACTTCCAACCTGGCGGCAAGTGCAATTGGGCGGATAGCTGATCGAAATCCTGCATCCAGCCTGTCGCCGAAAGGGTTCGTGCGTCTTCATCAAGCCGACTGTCGGCTGTTATCTGCGCTTGACCCTGCCGAAGCTCTACGCCTGGATTAGCGCCAGCGCCCGTCTGTGTGATGTATTGATCAGCGCCACCCACGGCGACCCGTCCCAGCGTCTGCGGTTTCGCCATTTCAAGCCGCCATGCGCGCGTGATGGATCCCTTGATGTTGTCCTGAATGGTGAAGCCTTGGCCATTGAAATCGAGCCACAGCCTGCGATTCAACGTCAGTCGGTCCGGCGCGGGTTCGGGATCGCCGCGCTTCGTCTCGACAAGCTTGAGCGTCAGCCCAGGCTCCATTCGATATGCAGGAAAATGTTTCCATTCCTGCGGCAGCGTCGTTTGCTGAGGATCGATGGCGGAAACGCCTTCCACGGTAACGAGACGTAAATCGTTCCTTGCGTCGAACGCCCACACCTCTTCCGGCGCCAGCGACGCATCGCTCTTGGGAAGCGAGAGCGACTTCTGAGGCGTCATGATCCGTCCGCTCAGCGTGATCTTCCATTCGCCTTGCCTGACTTGAACACGCAGTCGGCCATCCGATTCCACGCGCGCCGGCAACGGCGCTTCGAGCGATAGCGGGACAAAGCCGGGTAAGAGCGCATGCGGCAACACCACCTCCTTGCTTTGCCCCGACACGTTGAGATCGATATGCGTTGTCACCATCATGGGAATGTCATCGGAAACAAGGCGATGAACACGCAGATCAACCTGTGTCGGCTTGGCTTCCGTGGATTGAGTCCGTCTCAACCAAAGCCGTCCTTCGGCATCCATTTTAGGCACGGAGATTTTCGTCCCGTTCAGGGATAACTCAACCAACCCGATCGAGGGCGGAAGCGGCAGATGCTCGGGGACTTCCTTCCACACAAAGCTTCCCGCTAGCGTGTGGGCTCCTTTCGGAACCACGATGCCCGGCGCATCGTCCCGTTGGACGACAGGCGCTGGCTTACCATCGAGCGTGACATCCTGCGGCCAATGTTCGGCGTCCCCAGGCAACGGCATCCAAAGTGTGCGAAAGGCTAGTACGTGCTGGGTAAACGCCCCGCCTTTCGAACCCAAATTCAGGATGACCCGGGAAGGCCAACTACATTGGCGAATTTCCGAGTTGTTGTAGAGGTAGGGGCAGAGTTGCTCATCGGCGCCGTGTAGAACCCACGGAACCCAGGTCTTCAACGGATCGGGTACGCTCTCCTTGGGGAGCGGCGCCGATATGGCGAGTTGAGAAAAAAATAGAAGGAAAAGTATTACGAGGTGATAGCTGCTTTGAAAAAGCGCATTGATCTTTGCCATGAGCGTCCCTCGCAGTAGACCTGCCTTTATTTAGAGGGGCATCTTAGCTGAATCGAGCAAGCAGGTCTTCGTGTTCCGCTACGAGCGCCTTAGGATCGTGTACGGAATAACTTCCCGATTTGGACAAGTCTCGCGGGATGCGATGCGAGACGCCCGGAGTGAGGTTTGGCTATTCCAAATAAGCGAGGGGCAACGAAGCAGCGCGCCCGCTAGACGCCGGACAAATCGGGAAGTTATTTCGTACACGATCCTTAATCTTAAAACGCGTCATCTTTCTTCCAGCGCTCCGCCGCAACATCATCGGATTCTCGCGCCGCGACCCAGCGCGCGCCCTCATCCGTGGACTCCCTCTTCCAGAATGGCGCGCCGGTTTTCAAATAATCCATAATGAATTCACAGGCGCTAAATGCATCACCACGATGGCTGCTTGCGACCATCACAAGAACGATCTGATCGGTGGGCCGCAATACGCCATAGCGGTGAATGACCAGCGCATCGATGAGGTCCCAGCGAGACTGGGCTTGGCTCACGATATTCTCTAGCGCTTTCTCCGTCATGCCAGGATAGTGCTCCAGCAGCATTTCCGATATCCGGCCGTGATCGCTCATATCACGCACCAAACCGACAAAACTCGCCACGGCGCCGATCTTGGGATTGCCTTGACGAATCGCGCGCATTTCAGCGCCGACATCGAAGTCTTCCGTTTGAACGCGCACTTGCACGTCAGCCTCCGGTCACGGGTGGGAAAAAAGCGATCTCGTCACCGTTAGCAATTGACGCGTTCGACGTAACCATCGAATGGTTCACCGCCACTTTGAGTTTGGGACCATCCCTAAGCGCTTCGGCCCATACATCGCCGCGCGCGCGCAGCAGGACGGTTAGGTCATTCACGTTAGAAACGCCCGGCGGCAATTCAATCGCTTCCTTGGCGAAGCCAAGTTTTTCCTTGATGCTGGCGAAATATAAAATAGTGATCATTTCACGTTGACAATCCAAACCCGGCGACATCGAATCCTAAATAGCTCATGATGAAATAGGCTACCCCCTCCGGATAATTGATATCCAATTGCGGCAAATCCGTTTTCAACACTTCGTCAGTCGCCACTGCGACAATATGGGGATCGTTGGGATACAGCAGCGGTCCGTCAAAACCCGCCCGATGAACTTCCAGTTTCGGAACGGGCTCCTTTTTGAATCCCTCGACGAGGACAATGTCGCAAGGAGAGAGACGCAGGAGCAACTGCTCCAATGTCGCTTCGGGTTCACCGCGCACTTCATGCATCAACGCCCAACGCTGCCCACTCGATATAAGCACTTCGGAGGCGCCCGCCTCGCGATGGCGGTAGGAATCCTTGCCCGGTCTGTCTATATCAAAATGATGATGGGCGTGTTTGATCACCGATACCTTCAGCCCCTGTTGCGCAAAGGCTGGAATCAAACGCTCCATCAGCGTCGTTTTGCCACTGCCGGAGTAACCGGCGATTCCAAAAACTTTCATCCGAATCATTCCTTCGGTCAAAAGTCTATCATCACTTCCTCACCTCTCCGCCAAAAACCTGAGTTAGAGGTTCCAAAAACCTTAGATGGGGAATATAGGACGAAGATTTAAGGTATATTCGCCGGTTTTGATTTCCCCCCATCCACTCATTGACGGAGAACACGATGACCGTAAAAAAACAATCACTGCAAGACGCTTTCTTAACGGTGCTGTGCAAAGAGCGAGTGCCCGTATCGATCTACCTGGTTAACGGCATTAAGTTGGTAGGACAAATTGAGGCTTTTGACGCCTACGTTGTTTTGCTGAAAGGCGCCATTACTCAAACCGTCTACAAACACGCCATCTCGACCATTGCGCCCGCGTGGCCAGTCAGCATCCCGTTCACCCGCACCACGGATGCCGCTGTCCCGACCGCCTCAGTCGAAGTCGAACAAGTCGCCTAGGAAACCGCGGCGTTTTTTGTGACGATAATCGCCTCGATAATCATCGTCGCTACCCTGCCGCTGTTCCGGATAACGGGGTCGTTGGCTGCTCTCCGCAGGAATTGCTTCCTGCTTGGCGGTCGGCCCCGAAAGCGTTGCCGTACGCTCTATGATTTTGTCCAGTTCACCTCGGTCGAGCCATACGCCGCGACACTGAGGGCAATAATCGATTTCGATACCTTGCCGGTCCGACATCACTAAATTAACTTCAGTACAGATGGGGCACTTCATCTTTTCCCTTTCAATTAAAAATTACCGTTCCTTAATGGTTGCGTCGTCCGCATTAACCCGCGCCTTATACGCCGAAGGAATAAAAGAATATCCCAACGGCTTTAACGCCGACGCAATCTCATCCACTCGATATCCATAAACCACTTTAGGTCCAATCACCGAAACGGGCACTCCCCGACCACGAAGTATCCACATTCCCAATTGGCCCTGCGCTGACGTCTCCACGTCATATTCGGTATAGGAAACCTGACTCGCCGCTAGATCCTGGCGAAGCATCTTGCAGTACGGACACCACGCCGTTGTATAGATGACAATCCGCGTCGAGTCCGGTTCAGGGCTATGCATGAACGCCGCATAACGGTCAACGGCCAGCAGCGTCAATGCAAGAAATAACGCGATGAAGAGAAGCCTCTTTCTTGCCTTGATGAGAGCGACGGCATTTTTAATCATTGATGATTTGCAACAGCAGTGTGTTGTAATAAGAATAGGACTTACGCAAAAGTGTCCCAGCAAGGCGCGCCGACGCAGACAGTACGCGCTTGTACGGCAAGGAGGGTGTAGCAGGGAATTCGAGCAGCATGCTGCGAGCCTGCGGAACGATCTGCGCGTGCAAGCGCAGATGCGCCCTGCAAGGGCAACGCGGCTGGGGCATTTTTACGTAAGTCTTAAGGAAATCAAAAGGCATGGCTAACGCTAACGCCCACCATCCCGTTACGTCCTGGAGCCGGTTCATAGTAACGTCCGTTGGATTCATTCACGATTATCGAACCAATGTATTTCTTATCGGCGATGTTGTCGATACGCACGAATCCCTCCATATCCCAACCATTCAGATTTCTTTTATAAGTCGCCCTGGCGTTTATCGTTGCGTAAGAACTGGCGGCTTCGCTGTTCGCGTCATTGACGAAAAATTTATCGCGGTAATTAACTTCAACGGCGGCGGAGAAACCCTGAAGCGTATTGCGCCAGCCAAGCTCGGCATAGCCCGCGTTGCGCGCTACCCCAGGGACAGTGGCGTTAGCGGCCACAATGGTCAATGCCGACGCAGCGGACGCCCGATAGGAAAAGCCTTCTTTAAACTTTGTATCGAGATAGGTGAATGCAGCGTAGGCATTCAAGTCATAAGGAAGACCGATATCCACGGATAATTCCATGCCGCTACGGCTGGTCCGCGAAGCATTCTGAAATGTCGCCCGGCCGCCAGCATTGGTTGCCGGTACGATTTCATTCTTTGTACGAGTTGAGAAAAGAGCCCACTTGAGAGACGCTCCGGCATCCGTCAGGCGCTTGACGCCCATTTCAACACTACTGCTATTGCTGGGTATCAAGTCGATGTTGAGACCGGACAAGCCATCGGGCCGGTAGGCCAGTTCTGCAAAGGTCGGCGTCTCAAAACCACGGCCGTAATTCGCGTAGAGGCTCAGGGTGGGCGTAACTTTGTAGAGCAAGCCGATGACTGGATTAACGTGGCGATAGCGCAAGCCGCCGCTATCGTCAGGATTACCCGGCGCCAGGAAAAAATCCCGCGAATCGAACCTTACTTCGGAATTGCGCACGCCGGCGGAGACTAACCAGCTTTGCGAGACCTGCCACTCCCCTTGCAGGTACTGATCAAAACTTTGCACTGTGTCGTCTTCGTCACGGCGCAACTGACCAACAACGCCAAGCGCATCGCCGACAAAATTCTCATAGCCTTTGCGTCGTTCCTTTGAATGATCGTAGTCAACGCCAGCGATCATCGTCAGCGGCGTCACTCCGTTTGTTTTATGCGTCCAACGAAGTCCCATGCCGCGGAAACCACGATCCAGGTCCACCACACCTCCGGAACTGGTAACTGGAATTTGCGCGCCACGCGTCAACGCCAAAAATTGAAGAACACGTCGCGAGCCGGTGTAACCGAGTACACGTAACGTATCCGCTTCAGAGAAGCCGTGTTCGTATACAACGCCCGCCTGTGCATTCTCGATGCTTTTACGCGTGTTGAACGTTACAGCGCTGGAATCGGCTTGGCGGGGATCCGAATCCACCTGATTGCGTGTTAGTCCTAGCGGGTCTTCGGTATCGGGCTGTCGTAAGTAATTCGCGACAATAGTCACCTTTGATTTATCCGAGGGACGATAACGCAATTTCCAGTTACCGTGGTCCCTGGCGACGAGACTATGGTCACGGTAACCATCCGAACGGAATCGCGACCAATCGCCCATATAGTTCACGCCGCCGCTTTCGCCAGCCATTTTGATTTCCTCCCGCCGTGTCTGAAAACCGCCAGCGAGCACTCGGGCGGTCAGCGTTGGCTGAGGCGGGCCGCTTTCGGTGAAAGCCTGAATCACGCCGCCTGAGGCATTGCCGTATATGGCCGAGAAAGGGCCACGCAACACTTCAATACGTTCGATGGAACCCAGGCTAATTGTCGCGGCCTGACCCTGACCGTCAGGCGCCGTCGCAGGAATATCGTCGACGATAAGACGTATGCCGCGAACGCCAAACGTAGCGCGTGCGCCAAATCCGCGGCTGGAAATTTGCAGGTCTTGCGCATAGTTCTGTCGATTCTGTACAACCACCCCCGGAATGCGTGCAAGACTTTCGGACAAATTCACGAGTGGCCGCCCGTCTTGTATTTCCGATTGTTCCAGCGGGTCGACGGATGCGGGCACGGCGAGAATCGATCGCTCGACGCGAGCGCCTGTAACGACGATCGCGGGAAGTTTCTGGGAATGCCGAGCCGACGCCCCACTAATTTCCTGGGCGGAAACAGTTAACGTCAACAATAATATAGCGTAACCCGCCAAGACAGCATTCGGGGATCGCTTTACCATCCTACTAACTATGTAGAGTGCGTAAAAACAAGCTGATGTTTCTTTTAACGACGAACTTTGGCATGGAACTCATCGCTAATCCCTTATGTTTTTTTAACCGTCAAAGCGAAGCGGAAGTCGAACGGCATATAGCGGAAAAAGCAACCGAAGCGCCCCATCGGGAAAAACGATTGTTTTGCGCCCAATGCCGCCATCCCATCACCCATGACGATGAACGCATTGCAATGCAGGGCGATCATGTCCATTGCTTTACCAATCCCCACGGCTTTACCTTTCAGATTGGATGTTTTCGACAGGCGCCAGGATGCATGGCGATTGGGATCGCCACTACCGAATATAGCTGGTTTAACGGCTATCAATGGCGGATCGCGCTGTGCGCAAACTGCGAAGCGCACCTAGGCTGGTTGTTCACTTCGCCCGATGATCGCTTCCATGGATTGATTCTTAATCGGCTTACGTCGGCCGGTCAGGGGCCGTCATAATCCCAGGAGAAAAACGCGAAGTATTGAAAAGAGCGATCAAAAGCCAACGCGCTGTTTGGCCTCGGATCGCTCCGGAGCGCGCGCCAGAACCGGAACGCACTCTAGGTTTATTTAAAACCTCTATTTTTTCTTGCGTTCGGCTTGCTTCGCTTCTAAAGCTTCGGAAAAACCGCTAAGTATTCCGCTGGCCAACGTGAAGTAATTTCGGGTAAACGTTTCCACAGCTTTCAATGAGGCGAGACGTGTTTCATGCACGGCGGCCGACATTTGGCTTTGAAACGACTCAACGTTCAGCGCGAATTCCTGGCCGGTGGCGACACCCGGGAGCTTGACCTGTTTTAACGCTTCGTTCCACTGCTCGGTGAGCTTATTGCCGCTGGCGTCGGCTGTTTGCTTCATGACGCCCATAAACTGCCCTTCAACCCGCTCCAGTTCGTCCACAGCCCGCTTCAAGTAGGTTTGTGTGAACTCGCTGGCTTGCGTCGTGAATTGCTCCAGCGCTAGTTGGTTCGCGTGAACCGCCTTGAGCACCGCGTTGTCGATACCATGGATCATATCGGTCAACGCTTTCGACGCATCAACCACGGGCGTTACGCCGCCTATGTTCACACCCTGAGTCACGGCCTGGAACGCTTGTTTGACGTGATCAAGCGAGGCCTCCCGCGCATTGAGCGCCTGTAGCGTCATATCTCTAACTTGGTTGCGTAAATTTTCGCCTTGCTTCACGGATTGGCTTGCCACTGCTTTTAGCATTTCATCAGAAACGGGAACGATTGCCAGTTTCGCCATGATGTTCTCCGGTTATAGGGGGATGTTGCGCTTGATTAGAACGCATTTTGAAAGACGAGTACGCTAACTATCACGCGTTCGACATTGGGCCACACAATGGCGTTCTTCACAACATGCGAGAGCCGTCATGTTGTGCTAATACCCATAACCTGCCAAAGGGTAGTAAGTACTTGTGCAAAAGTCTTCCAGTGGCGTTGCGTCTCCTTGCCGTACTAACTGTGTACTGTCTGCGTCGACGCGCCTTGCTGGAAAACTTTGGCACAAATACTTACCACTTGAACCATCCACTGGGAATTTGATCTCGTTGGCAATAGACTACTATCGTCGATGCTTACGAACCAACCAAGTGGCGAATAAACCGTTATGAAGATTTTCTCTGACCTTCTGTTCACCTTCAGTGGCCATCATAGAATCAAGGCCTGGGAGGCGGAAATGCAGGCGGGAATTGAGGCATACCGGCAAGGAGATCACACCGATGCGGAACGCCGGTTTTCCGCTGCGCTAAAGATAGCGGAGAAATTTAATCCTCAGGACTCCCGGCTGGCAAGCAACCTGAACAATCTAGCTGAACTCTATCGCTCATTAGGCAGATATGAAGACGCGGAGCCGCTCTTTAAACGATCTTTGGAAATAAACGAAAAAGCGAGCGGACCGGACCATCCAAATGTCGCCACGAATCTCAACAACCTTGCCCTGCTTTATCGCGCACAAGGTAAATACGCCGAGGTGGAACCGCTTTACCGGCGCTCACTAACGATATGGGAAAAGGTATATGGGCCAGAGCATCTCGATGTCGCTCAAACGCTAGCGAACTTGGCGGAATTCTATTACAGCAACGGTAAGTACACAGAAGCGGAGCCGCTTTCTATACGCTCCTTGGAAATTCGCGAAAAAATACTGGGCGCGGAAAGCCTGGAGATCACTCGAACACTCGACAATTTGGCGGGGCTCTATTACACAAACGGAAAGCACGGGGAGGCGGAAACGCTCTATAAGCGTCTACTTGCGATAGAAGAAAACTCGTTGGGAACGGAGCACCCGAAAATCGCCATCACGGCCAACAGCCTCGCAAAGCTGTATCAATCGCAAGACAACTACGACGAAGCCGAATCATTTTTTAAGCGCGCTTTGGCCATTCGCGAAAAAGCGTTGGGCTTTGAACATTTGGATAACGCGCCAATCCTGAACGACTTGGCGCTGCTCTATTTGGCGCAAGGCAAGTATACGGATACGGAACCACTGCTTAAGCGCTCATTGGAAATAAGAGAAAAATCGTTAGGCTTAGAGCATCAAGACGTGGCTACCAGCCTAAATAATCTGGCGCAGCTTTACGGCTCTCAAGGCAAAACGAACGATGCGGAGATGCTTTATAAGCGTTCGCTGACGATTCTGGAAAAAGCGCTCGGGCCGTATCACCCAGAGGTGGCTACCAGCCTCAACAATTTAGGAGGACTTTACTGTACAAATGGTAAATACGACGATGCCCAGCCCCTGTTTGAGCGCTCGCTGGCCATGGCGGAAAAAGCATTGGGGCCGGAGCACTCCGATGTCGCGGCTTGCTTGAGCAACTTGGCGCGACTCTACCAAGCCCAACGCAAATTCACCGAGGCTGAACCTCTCTATAAGCGCTCGTTGGAAATCTGGGAAAAAACGTTGGGACCAGAACATCCCGATGTCGCGCAAACACGGGAAGATTTAGAAAAACTCTATCGCACTCTAGGAAGGTATGTGGATCCAGAAATCGGACTCCTACAATAGAAGCTCGCTCGCCGTAACCCGATATCCACTATGCTAAAGCCGACTGCACATGCGTCCAGTCGCAGTGGCCCTGAAGAACTTTTTCGATCCCATCTTGCTTCGTTGTTTGCATCCCCTCGACGATTGCCGCCTCAAAAATTTCTTGGACGCTTGCGCGTAAGTGAATCTTCCTTTTCAGGGCTGCGGACGCCACCAGCAATTCGTACAACCCAATCCATCCCCTGAGCCCGACGCCATCGCATTGCGCACAACCTGTCGCCGAGAATAGTTTAATAGCGCCATCTTGCGCGGCGTACTGGGTTCGCCAGCGTGTTAGCACTTCACTATGGTTGAGATGAGTGTCGGCGCAATACTCTCGGGCCAACATGTGAAGCTCCTCCTCCGACGCAATACGGTGCGTACGACACGCGTCACATAACCGCCGGATCAACCGTTGACCGACCACCCCAAGTATCGCGTCTCCGAGCCCAAATGCGTCCACTCCAAAATCGAGCAGCCTTTCCACGCATTCAGCGGCGCCATTCGCACGGACCGCCGCCAATACCAGATGTCCGTTCAGCGAAGCATCGAGAACCGCCCTGGCGGTTTCGTATTCATTGGTCTCTCCGACCATGAAAACGCTTGGCTGCACGCTCAATAGACTACGAAGCATCGTTGCGGAAGTCTGTCCGTGCTCTGCATGAATCGGAACTTGACGTAGTCCGTCTTGAACAATTTCGACGGGATCCTCAACCGTCCAAATTTTTCGGTCAGGCTTGTTCATATAAGCCAGCAGAGAGTGGAGCGTCGTCGTCTTACCCGAGCAAGCTGGTCCACAAAACAGCAGGAGACCATGTGGTTTCGCCGTCAAGCTTTTTAACGCGGCGAGCGCGGGTAGTTGTAAACCAAGAGTGTCGAGGGAAATCAGCTGGGGCGCGGGCGATAACTGAATCACAACGTCGTCCAAGTTATCGGAGATGGGGACCACAATAGCCCGCAGTTCGACATTCTCCGCCCCATCGATCTGCAAAATAAATTTACCCGCATTTGGAGGTTGCTGTTCCGACGCATCCAGTCCACTGACAGTTTTGATTCGTCGAGTAAGGTCGCCACACGCGTCCGCCGAGAGTTCAGCGTAGGTCGCCATTGAGAAAGATTTGCGAAAACGAACTCTGCCAACCCCGCCACTTTTCGCTGACTCCAGATGAATCTCGGTCGCCCCTTGCTGAATAGCATCCAGAAGAATCTTCGTAAGCTCCTGATTGAAGGCGCCCTCAAAATTACCTGACAGCCCGCCAATAACATTTACATTACTGCTGCCCGCCTCATCGTGCACATCATCGCTCATCTCCGCCTGCGCGCTGTAAAAGCGCTCAATCATGAAGTCGATGTCTTCTGAAGAAGCCAGGAGGGGATCAACCTTCAGCAGCACGGACGCCTCCAGCGCTTCCAATGAGTCCCGCGCAAACGGATCTTCCATCGCAACGATGATGCGTGACTCCGTGCAATAAAGCGGCACGGCCCTATGCATACGAATCATTTTGGAGGAAAAGAAGTTAATGACGTTCCAATCAGGTTGGAACTCCCGAAAATTCACTCCAGGTATATGCAATTTCTTTGATAGGACTCGCCTGATGGTCTCCTCGGTGACCACCCCCATTCCAACGAAGACCTGCCCTAGGGGAACATTGAATTCCTGGGTCTGCTTTTGAAGCGCCAAATTCAGTTGCTTTACGGTGATTAAATTTTCTTGAAGCAGCGCAGCTCCCAGTTTAGGAAACGGGGTGGCCTTATGAGCCTCCAAGGCGGCCTCCATGTCCTCAGGAGTGATAATGTCTTGCGGAGTCAGATTGCCACCGAAATCAGCGTTCATGGGCTTCTCCTTATACTTATCGAAACAATGTAATCCGTGCACAAGAAGGCCGTCAATTCCAATTGAGGCGAA